>NZ_JBHXAW010000373.1:0-3401 GCF_042726645.1 Isoptericola sp. NPDC060257 | reverse complement strand
GTCCCCGCCCGGGGCGCGGCCGTCGTCGTGACCGGGGAGCACGTCCCTCGGCCCGCCGCTGGTCCGTGCCGGGTCAGGCCCCGGCGAACCTCTGGAGCTCGCCCCCGACGAGGAGCCGCGCCGGGACGGGCAGGCTGCGCAGCCGGCGCGCGAGGCCGGCGTCGTGCAGGTCGAGCTCGTCGGCGGTGTCATCGCCCGACTTGTCGCGGGCGTCGTCGGGTGCGGCGCGGACGGCGACGAGCACCACGTTGCCGTACCGGCGCCCCTTGAGCACGGCGTGCTCCGCGACGACGCCGAGCCGTCCGTCGGCGACGGCGTCCGGCCCGAACGCCGCGGCGAGCGTCGCCGTCTCCCGGCGCGCGAGGGACAGCGGGGGCCGGTCCGCGCAGTTCGCCAGCAGGACGCCGCCGGGCCGCAGCACGCGGTGCGAGGCCGCGGCGAACGCGGCGTCGGCCAGGTGGTCGGGCGTGCGGTCGCCCGCGAAGACGTCGCGCACGACGACGTCGAACGAGCCCGGCGCCAGGGACGCGAGGGCGTGGCCGGCGTCGTCGGCCCGCAGCCGGAGGCGGGGCGAGCGCGGCAGCGCGAACCACGACCGCACGAGCTCGAGGAGGCGGGCGTCGACGTCGACGCCCA
This sequence comes from Isoptericola sp. NPDC060257, assembly GCF_042726645.1. Taxonomy (NCBI): domain Bacteria; kingdom Bacillati; phylum Actinomycetota; class Actinomycetes; order Micrococcales; family Promicromonosporaceae; genus Isoptericola; species Isoptericola sp. NPDC060257. Next base: position 2,765 of record NZ_JBHXAW010000373.1, on the reverse strand, counting down.
GCTGGCGCGAGTCCGGTCGCTCGTGCTCGACGTGCCGCGCGAGGGCGCACCCCGCCGCCCCGAGGTGCAGCACCCGCAGCGGGCCCTCGGGCAGCCCCGCCAGCACGGCGGCCATCTGCTGCATGTACTCGAAGGCGAGGAAGCCGGGGTCGTCGAGGTCGAGGGCGGAGCTCGGCACGCCGTTGACGTGCAGCGTCACGCGGCCGGGGTGGTCCGGGTCGCGCTCGACGCGCGCCGTGCCCGTGTCGATCGGCACCTCCTCGTCGGGGAGTGTCGGTGCGTCGGGGGATGCTGGGTGGCGTCGACCGGACCGGCGCTCGGGGCGCGATCCGCCTCGGGAGGAGCGGGACATGCGACCAGTCTCCCCGCTCGGAGGACGAGGAGGGCCCGGGGTCCGGCGGTTGACAGGTTCGAACAGGTGTTCGACACTGGACGGGCGCGGGGAACCGCGGAGCACGGGAGGTGCAGGATGTCGGCTCGCACGAGATCTGCCGGTGCGACGAGCGGTCGTGGCCATGCCGGCCGAGCAGGTCATGTCGGTGGGGGCGCGGTGCTGCCCCCGAGCCCCGAGGTGACCCGGCTCCTCGACCGCTCCGACGCGGAGCTCGCGGCGGCCTCGACGGCGACGGACCCTGCCGAGCGCTTCGTCCACGCCCACCTGGCTGCGCTGCGCGCGGCGGCCGCCGTCGTCGCGCTGCGCGGGCGCCCGTCGGCCCGGAGCCGGGCGCGCTCGGTCTGGGACATGCTGGCGCTCGTGGAGCCCGACCTCGCCGCGTGGTCGGGGTACTTCGCCTCCGGTGCCCGGGTCCGGGCGGCGGTCGAGGCGGGGCTCGAGCCCGACGTCGACGCGCGCCGGGCGGCCGAGCTCGTGGCGTGCGCGGAGGACTTCCGCGACGAGGTCGGCCTCCTGGTCGACCCCCGCGCCGGGTTCGCGCGACCGCTCGCCGTCGCGCCGGCGGCGTCGTGAGCCGCGGTCCGCGGTCTGCGGAGGCGTTCCGGGACTGGGGCACCGACGAGTCGGGCACCTCCGTGCTGCACGTCGACATGGACGCGTTCTTCGCGTCCTGCGAGCTCGCCCGCCGCCCCGAGCTGCGAGGCCGTCCCGTGATCGTCGGGGGTCGGGAGCGGGGCGTCGTGCTCGCGGCGACCTACGAGGCCCGGGCCTTCGGCGTGCGCTCCGCGATGTCGATGGCCGCCGGTCTGCGGCTGTGCCCGCAGGCCGTCGTGGTGCCGCCCGACCACACGCTGTACCACGAGGTGTCCGAGTCGGTCATGGCGATCCTCGCCACGATCACGCCGCTGGTGGAGCGGATCTCGGTCGACGAGGCCTTTCTCGACGTGAGCGGGGCCCGTCGTCGGCTCGGCGCCCCGACGGTGATCGGGGCGAGGCTGCGCGAGCAGGTCCGTGCCGAGCACGGGATCACGTGCTCCGTGGGGATCGCGCGCAACAAGTTCGTGGCCAAGCTGGCGTCCACCCACGCGAAGCCGGACGGGATGATGCTCGTGCCGGCGGACGCGACGGTGCCCTTCCTGCGCACGCTGCCGGTGGGCGCGCTCTGGGGGGTCGGTGAGAAGACGGAGGCCGCCCTGGCGCGCTGGGGCATCACGACCGTGGCCCAGCTCGCGGACACCGACGTGCCGACGCTGCAGGCGGCGGTCGGGTCGGTCTCCGGGGCGCACCTGCACGACCTCGCATGGGGGCGCGACCCGAGGCCGGTCGTCCCGGGTCACGAGGAGCGCAGCGTCGGGGCCGAGACCACGTTCGAGCGCGACCTGTGGGACCTGGGCGCGGTGGAGCAGCGCGTCCTCGAGCTCGCGGACCGGGTCGCGGCCCGGCTGCGGCACCAGGGCGTGGTCGCGCGCACGGTGTCGATCAAGGTCCGCACCTCCGACTTCCGGACCCTGACCCGGTCGCGCACGCTCGACGGCCCGACCGACGTGGCGCGCGCGATCTTCCTCGTCGCGCGCGACCTGCTGGGCGCGGCGGACCTGCGCGGTCTGCCCGTGCGGCTGGTCGGCGTCCGCGGCGAGAACCTGCAGGTCAGGTCCGGTCTCGCCGAGCAGGTGACCCTCGACGAGGCCGTGGATCCGCGTCAGGAGGCCCGCCGCGAGGCCGAGCTCGCGCTGGACGCGGTGCGTGAGCGGTTCGGCCGATCGGCGATCAGCCTGGGTGCGGCGTCGGGTCGCCGCCGAGGTTCACCCCCGTCGACTACCGTGCCGGGCGGCGCGGGCATATCCTGAGGGCGTTACCGTTCCACCTCGATCCCCGGGGGGACTCGATGCCACTGTCCGAGTACGAGCAGCGAGTGCTGGAGCAGATGGAGCGCGCGCTGAGCAGCGACGATCCCCGTCTGGCCAACACCCTGCAGCAGGCGCGCCGCCGGTCGCCCCTGCGCTATGTCCTGGCCGGCGTCGGAGTCGTCGCGGGCTTGCTGCTGCTCGTGGTCGGTGCTGCCACGTCGCAGGCCTGGGTCGGCGTCGTCGGCTTCGTCCTGATGTTCGCCGGCGTCGCCTACGCGTTCGCCGCCCCGCGGCGGTCGGGCCCCACGGGGGTGGTCCGGCCGGACGGCACCGTGGACCCCGCGACCAACCCGGACCGCTCGCGCCCGGGCCGCACCGCCCCGCAGCCGGCGCGCGCGGCGAAGAAGGAAGGCTTCCTCGCCCGTCTCGAGGAGCGCTGGGAGCGGCGACGCGACCAGGGTCGTTGAGCAGCCAAGGTCGTTGAACGGCGGAGCGGCGAACCACCGCGACGCGTCGTCGCACGC
>NZ_JBHXAW010000372.1:0-3446 GCF_042726645.1 Isoptericola sp. NPDC060257 | reverse complement strand
GAACTCCGCCTCGTCCACCTCGACCCCGGACTCGTTCGCGACCTCGATGCTCACCGGCGTGCCCCTCGCTCCTGCGGGCCGCGGCCCTGCCGTCCCTGACCCTGTCCCTGCCTGCCCTGGTCCGGGCGCGCCGTGGCGACGTCCCAGCGCGCGTACGCGTCGATGATGTCGCTCACCAACCGGTGCCGCACGACGTCCGCCGAGGTCAGCCTGCAGAACTCGACGTCGTCGACGCCGGTGAGGATGTCCTCGACCACCCGAAGGCCCGACGTCGTCCCGCCGGGGAGGTCGACCTGCGTGGCGTCGCCCGTGATGACCATCGTGGAGCCGAACCCCAGGCGCGTGAGGAACATCTTCATCTGCTCGGCGGAGGTGTTCTGCGCCTCGTCAAGGATGATAAAAGAATCGTTCAAGCTTCTTCCGCGCATGTAGGCCAGCGGCGCCACCTCGATCGTGCCCGCCTCGATGAGCCGCGGGATGGCGTCGGGGTCCATCATGTCGTGCAGCGCGTCGTACAGCGGGCGCAGGTACGGGTCGATCTTGTCGCTCAGCGACCCCGGCAGGTAGCCGAGCTTCTCCCCCGCCTCGACGGCCGGGCGCGTGAGCACGATGCGGTTGACCCGCTTGGCCTGCAGCGCCTGCACGGCCTTGGCCATCGCGAGGTAGGTCTTGCCAGTGCCCGCCGGGCCGATGCCGAACGTGATCGTGTTGGCGTCGATCGCCTCGACGTAGCGCTTCTGCCCCACCGTCTTCGGGCGGATCGTGCGGCCGCGGTTGGAGAGGATGTTGAAGGTCAGGACCTCGGCCGGTCGCTGCACGGACGCCGCCGTGAGCATCTGCACCGACCGCGCCACCACCTCGGGCGTCAGCGGGGTGCCCGACTCCACCACCTCGACCAGCTCGTCGAGGAGGCGGGAGACCAGGGCCACGTCGCCGGCCGGGCCGCTGACGACGATCTCGTTGCCGCGGGCGTGCACGTCGACGCCGGGGAAGCCGTCCTCGACGGCCCGCAGCACGGAGTCCCTGCTGCCCAGCAGCGCCACCATCGGCACGTGCGGCGGCACCACGATGCGGTGCTCGGTGGACCGTTCGCCGTGCGCGCCGGACGCGCCGGGGGCGGTGTGGGGTGTCGATGTCATGGGCCGGCTGCCGCCGGGGCCCTCCTTCGGAAGACGGTGCGAGGGACGTGCGAGGAACGGCTGAGGACTCGAGTCTATCGAGCGGCGGTGGACGGGGCAGCCGAATTCAGGCGGGCGTCCACCCCAGCTGCGCGCCGGCGAGCACGTGGCCGTGCACGTGGAACACGCTCTGCCCGGCGCGCGGGCCGGAGTTGAAGACGAAGCGGTACTGGCCGTCCGCGAGGTCGCCGGCCACCCGGTCGGCCATGGCGACCACCTCGGCCAGCAGCTCGGGGTCCGCCTGGGCGAGCGTCGCGACGTCGCCGTGGTGCTCCCTCGGCACCACCAGCACGTGCACGGGCGCCTTCGGGTCGATGTCGCGGAACGCGATCACGCGGTCGGTGGTGGCGACCACGTCCGCCGGCAGGTCGCCGGCGACGATCTTGCAGAACAGGCAGTCGGTGCTGGGCGCGCTCGTCATGACCCGGACGTTACCGCGCACCGGGACCGCCTGCCGTGATCGTGTGCCGTGGGTCCGGTCAGGCCCAGCGGCCGAGGCGCTCGCTGAGCAGCGCGACGGCGACCGGCCCCGCCGTCGAGGTGCGCAGCACGTGCGGCCCGAGCCGAGCGGTCACGGCGCCCGCGTCCTCGAACGCGGCGACCTCCGCGTCGGAGATCCCGCCCTCCGGGCCGACGACGACGAGCAGGGCCGGGGTCTCGACGGGCTCGGCCGCCGGCGCCGGGAGCGCGACGTCCGCGAGCGCCGTCGTGGCGTCCTCGTGCAGCACGACAGTGGCCCCGCCGCCGGCGACGACCTCGCGCACGCGCGCGGCGAGCTGACGGGAGGTGACGGGCTCCGCCACCGGCGGCAGGCAGGCGCGCCGCGCCTGCTTCACCGCGGACCGCACGGTCGCCACCCACTTGGCGCGCGACTTCGCCGCCCGCTGCCCGCGCCACACGACGACGGACCGGTCGGCCTGCCACGGCACCACCGCGTCGACGCCGACCTCGACTGCGGCCTCGACGGCCAGCTCGTCGCGGTCCCCCTTCGCCAGGGCCTGGACCAGGGTCAGCACGACGCCGGAGGCCGGCTCGGAGACGACCTCGTCGACGCGCAGCCGCACCTCGCCGTCCGCGACGGCGTCGACCACGCACCGCAGCCGGGTGCCCGCGCCGTCGACCACGTCCAGTCGCTCGCCCGGGCCGCGCCGCTGGACGACGCCCGCGTGCCGCCCCTCGGCGCCGTCCAGCACGTAGACGTCACCCGGGCCGAGCGCGCCCAGCGCACCGCCGTCGGCGAGGAAGACCGGCGCGCTCACGTCGTCCCGCCTGTCCGCGGGGCCCCCGGTGCAGCGCCCACGTCAGCGACCGCTCAGCTTGTCCCGGAGCCGCGAGAACACGCCCGGGTGGGCGGCGGAGAGGCGGGGCTCGGGCCGCTCCTCGCCGCGCAGCGTGGCCAGCGAGCGCAGCAGCTCGGTCTGCTCGTCGTCCAGGGCGGTCGGCACCTGGACCTCGACGTGCACGTTGAGGTCGCCGCGCCCCCCGGCGTGCAGGTGCCCGACGCCCAGGCCCTTGAGGGTGACGACCTGCCCCGGCTGGGTACCCGGCCGCAGGTCGATCTCCTGCTCGCCGTCCAGCGTCTCGAGGTCGAGCACGGTGCCGAGCGCGGCCGCCGTCATCGGCACCTGGAGGGTGCAGTGCAGGTCGTCGCCGCGGCGCACGAACGTGTCGTGCGGCTTCTCGCGGATCTCGACGTACAGGTCGCCGGCCGGGCCGCCGCCGGGGCCGACCTCGCCCTGCGCGGTGAGCTTGATGCGCGTGCCCGTGTCGACGCCGGCGGGCACGTTGACCGTCAGCGTGCGGCGCGAGCGCACCCGACCCTCGCCGGAGCAGTCGGCGCACGGCTCGGGGATGACGGTGCCGAAGCCCTGGCAGGCGGCGCACGGCGCGGTCGTCATGACCTGGCCGAGGAAGGAGCGCGCCACGCGCTGCACGTTGCCGCGCCCGTGGCAGACGTCGCAGGTCTTGAGGTCGGTGCCGGGCCGGCAGCCGTTGCCTCCGCAGGTGCCGCACACGACGGCGGTGTCGACCTGGAGCTCGCGCTTGGCGCCGAACGCCGCCTCGGCCAGGTCGATGTCCATCCGCACGAGGGCGTCCTGGCCGCGGCGGGCACGCGGCACGGGCCCGGCAGGCTGGCCGCCGCCCCCGAAGAACGTCTCGAAGATGTCCTGGAAGCCGAAGCCGTTGCCGAAGCCGGCGCCCGCGCCGCCCGACGGAGAGCTGGGGTCCACGCCCATGTCGTACTGCTGGCGCTTGTCCGGGTTGGAC
>NZ_JBHXAW010000371.1:0-3463 GCF_042726645.1 Isoptericola sp. NPDC060257 | reverse complement strand
CCGCGACCCGGGTGCCGCCGAAGACCCCGACGCCGATCATCGAGCCCACGACGCACACCAGCAGGCTCACGGTCACCACGACCTGCTGCAGCCGCGGGGAGGGTGTCGTGTCGGCCATCGGTCCTCCTCGTTCGTCGGGCGGCGCCGCGGGCGAGGCGCCGCAGCACACCCCACCCTGCCATCGGTCACCGGATATTGCTAGCCTGGCTAGCGACCTGACCGACGACGACCCCGCGGACGACCCAGGAGGGACGCGCATGACGACCGACGCCCCGCTCGTGCTGGTCACCGGCGCCACCGGGTACATCGGCGGGCGGCTCGTGCCCGAGCTGCTCGCCGCCGGGTACCGGGTCCGCGTGCTCGCGCGCCATCCCGAGCGCCTCGCCGCGCGGGCCTGGGCGGACGACGTCGACGTCGTGGCGGGCGACGCCCAGGAGCGCGCCGACCTGCGCCGCGCCCTGGACGGAGCCGACGTCGCGTACTACCTCATCCACGCGCTCGGCTCCGGCTCCGGCTTCGCCGACACCGACCGACGCACGGCCCGGGGGTTCGCGCAGGCGGCCGCCGAGGCGGGGCTGCGGCGCGTCGTCTACCTGGGCGGCCTCTACCCCGACACGGCGGACCTGTCGCCGCACCTCCGCTCCCGCCGGGAGGTGGAGGAGATCCTGCTCGACGGCGAGGTCCCGACCGTCGTGCTGCGGGCCGCGGTGATCCTCGGCTCGGGCAGCGCGTCGTTCGAGATGATGCGGTACCTCACCGAGCGCCTGCCGGTCATGGTGGCCCCGCGGTGGATCGACAACCGCATCCAGCCGATCGCCGTCCGCGACGTGCTGCGCTACCTCGTCGGGGCGGCGGAGGTGCCCGGCGACGTCAGCCGCGGCTTCGACATCGGCGGCCCCGACGTGCTGACGTACCGCGGGATGATGCAGCGCTACGCCGCCGTCGCCGGGCTGCGGCCCCGGGTGATCCGCGCCGTGCCGGTGCTCACCCCGCGTCTGGCCAGCCTGTGGGTCGGGCTGGTCACCCCGGTGCCGCCGGCGATCGCCCGCCCCCTGGTGGGCTCGCTCGTGCACGAGGTCGTGGCGCGCGACCACGACATCGCGCGGTACGTCCCCGACCCGCCCGAGGGGCTCGTCGGGTTCGACGACGCCGTCGCCCTGGCGCTGGCCCGGATCCGCGACCTCGACGTGCGGACCAGCTGGAGCTCGGCGTCCACGCGGGGCGCGCCGTCCGACCCGCTGCCCGACGACCCGGACTGGGCCGGCGGCAGCCTGCTGGTCGACGACCGGTCGCGCGAGGTGGACACCACCCCGGAGTCGCTGTGGTCCGTGATCGAGGGCATCGGCGGCGCCCACGGCTGGTACTCGTGGCGCCTCGGCTGGGTGGCCCGCGGCCTGCTCGACCGTCTCTTCGGCGGCCCCGGGCTGCGACGCGGCCGCCGCCACCCGCACCGGCTGGAGCCCGGCGACGCGCTCGACTGGTGGCGCGTCGAGAAGGTGGTGCCCGGGCGGCTGCTGCGGCTGCGCGCCGAGATGCGGCTCCCGGGGCTGGCGTGGCTGGAGCTGACGGTCGAGGACGGTCCGGGACCCCGACCCGTGTTCCGGCAGCGCGCCATCTTCTCCCCGCGCGGCCTGCCGGGACAGCTCTACTGGTGGGCGATCAGCCCGTTCCACGGGATCGTGTTCGGCGGGATGCAGCGCAACATCGCGCGTGCGGCGCACGAGCACGCGGTGGCCGAGGGGAGCCGCTGAGCGCGCTCGGCTGCCCGACGGCTCAGTGGCGGGCCCGGCGCGCGCCGAGCGGACCGCCGAAGACGAGCGAGATGCCGAGGACGTACCCGACGTCGTACCAGTTGCCGGTGTTGTGCACCTCGTACACCGACACCGTGTCCGTGAACAGGGAGACGATGAACGTGATCGGCAGGATCATGCCCTGCCACAGGCCCCACCAGAACCCGTAGGGCCCGACGCCGCTGATCGTCGACGTGTCGATGGCCGGGTTCGGTCCCGCCGCGCACGCGCCCAGCAGCAGGAGCGCCGCGACCGCGAGTCCCGCCGTCGCCGCGCGGCGGGCGGCACGGCGACGGTGCACGAGCTCCTTCTCCCGAGGTTCCATCCGTCCACGATGGCACCAGACGGCGGCCGGCGCCCCGCGGGCGACGTCCGGCGGCCCGGGTTCACCCCTCGCCGGGCCGCTGGCTCCCGACGGAGACCGGGATCCGCGCGGGCAGCGCCTCGAGCCGGTCGGCGGTCCCGGCCGCGCACGCCGCGAGCTCCCGCGCGATCTCGGTGCTCAGGCCCAGGTAGCCCGCCGGGTCGAGGAGGGCCCGCAGCTCGTCGTCGTCGAAGGCCTCGCTGACGACGGGGTCCCCGTGCAGCAGCTCGAGGAACGGGCGGCCGTCGGACGCGGTCGCCTGCGCGACGGCGAACACGACGTCGTGCGCCTTCTGCCGCCCGATCTTCTCGCCGAGGGCGAGCATGAGGGACTCCGAGCCGATCATGCCCTCGGACAGGCGGATGTTCGCGCGCATCCGGGCCGGGTCGAGCTCCAGGCCGTCCATCACCACCTCGAGGCGCGCGAGCATGTCGCCCGCCAGCACCGCGGCCGACGCGGAGACGTCCTCGAGCAGGGCCGTCATGGCGCCGTTCGCCTCCTGGTCGTGCAGCATCGACTCCAGCGCCGGGCCCGCGAGGGCGCGCAGCTCCGCCGACATCGTCTGCATGTCGAGGGCGAGCTGCGGGTTGCGCTTGTGCGGCATGGTCGAGCTGCCGACCGTGCCCTCGGGGACCGGCTCGAACGCCTCGGCGAACTCCGGCTGCATCAGCGTGTAGACGTCGCGGCCGATCTTCCCGATCGTGCCCGCGAGCTGTGCCAGCACCAGCACGAGCTCCACGATGCCGTCGTTGACCGACCGCGACGGCACGCGCATCGGGTGCAGCCCGAGCCGCCGCGCCACGCCCGCCTCGATCGCCCGGCCCGAGCCCCCGAACGACGCGAACGTGCCCGCCGCGCCGCCCATGAGCACGCAGAACAGCCGCTCGTCGAGCCGTTCCAGCCGGTCGGCGTGCGCCGCGAGCTGGTCGATCCACACCGCCACCTTGAAGCCGAACGTCACGGGCACGGCGTGCTGGCTGTGCGTGCGGCCCGCCATCGGCAGCGCGGCGGACGACTCCGCGAGCCGGCCCGCCGAGCGCAGCACACGGCCGAGCTGGCGCAGCACGGCCCGGTGCGCGTCGCGCAGCACCAGCACGTCGGCCGTCTGCGTGATGTTCTGCGTCGTCGCGCCCCAGTGCACCCAGCCGCCGTGCTTGGAGCCGACGGCGCGCGCGAACTCCTCGATGAGGGGCACCAGCGGGTGGCTCGCCTCGGCGGTCGCGGCGAGCACCCGCTTCACGTCGAGCTTCTCGATCCGCGCCGTGAGCGCGATGGCGCGGGCCGACTCCGCCGGGATGAGCCCGGCGTC
>NZ_JBHXAW010000370.1:0-3464 GCF_042726645.1 Isoptericola sp. NPDC060257 | reverse complement strand
ATATTGGGGGGTGGGGTGGGCTGGTTTTTTTTTTAACCCCACGGGCGAGTTTACGGCGACCCCCGCCGGGGGGGGGCGGGACCCGGTCCCGTCGCCGCGCGGGCGTGATCGCAGGAGAGTGGAGCACATGCCCGGACCCGACTTCCGCACCTCGTTCGAGCCCGGTGACCCTGCGCCCCTGCCGACCGCGCGCCGGGCGCCGCTGGTCGCTCGCGTGGGCGACGGCCCGGCATCGGGCGCCACGCACAAGACGCACGCGGGGTTCACCGGCCTGCACGCCCTGGGCTTCGCGGGCCTCAAGGACGGCCCCGGGCCCGCGACGCACGTGCTCTTCCGGGACCTGGGGATCGAGGTGGGGCCGCGCACGCGGCTGAGCTACGTCGTGCTGCCCGACCTGCGCGGCGACCTGCGGTACCCGTCCACGTACGTGGCTCTGGACCTGGCGTTCACCGACGGCACGTACCTCTCCGACCTGCGGGCCGTCGACGCCCACGGCACCGGCGCCTCCGCGCGCGCCCAGGGCGAGGGCAAGATCCTGTACGCCGACCAGTGGAACTCCGTGCGGATCGACGTCGGCTCCGTCGCCGCGGGCCGCACGGTCGACGCCGTCCTGCTGCGCTGCGATCCGCCCGACGACCTGGCGGACGGCGCGTTCTCCGGCTGGCTCGACGACGTCGCCCTGGTCGCGGAGCCCGCGGGGCCGCCCGGGCCCGATCTCGTCGACCTCGTCGACACCCGCCGCGGCACGATGTCGAGCGGACAGTTCTCCCGGGGCAACAACGCGCCCGCCACCGCGGTGCCGCACGGGTTCACGCTCTGGGTGCCGATGACCGACGCGGGCTCGCGGCGCTGGCTGTACGAGTACCACCGGGCCAACGACCCGCAGAACCGCCCGGTGCTGCAGGGGTTCGGCGTCTCGCACCAGCCCAGCCCGTGGATGGGTGACCGCAACCAGCTCGTCGTGCAGCCGGCGACCGGTCCGGGCGCCCCGACGGGCGACCTCGCCGCGCGCGGCCTGCCGTTCGACCGCGCGGACGAGACCGCCCGCCCCGACCTGTACGCCGTGACCCTCGCGGACGGCACCACGCTCGCCGCCACGCCCACCGACCACGGCGGCCTGCTGCGGTTCGGCTTCCCGCCGGGGGTGCCCGGGCACGTGCTGCTCGACACGGTCACCACGTCCATCGGGGAGGCCCGCCTCGCGGTGGACCTCGACGGCACCGTGACGGGATGGGTCGACGACGGCAGCCCGCTGTCCGTGGGCCGCACCCGCATGTTCGTGGCCGGCAGCTTCGACCGGGCGCCCGTCGCCGTCGGTGCCGCCCGCGGCGACCGGCAGCACGCGCGGTACGCGAGCTTCGACACCTCGGACGACGACGGCGCCGTCGTGGAGCTCCGGCTCGCGACGTCGTACCTCGGCCTCGACCAGGCGCGGCGCGCCCTGGACCAGGAGCTTGCCGGCCGGTCGTTCCCCGAGGTCCAGGAGGCCGCGCGGGCGCTCTGGGAGGAGCGGCTCCGTGTCGTCGAGGTGGTCGGGGCCACCGACGACCAGCGCGTCACGCTGTACTCGAACCTCTACCGCCTGCACCTCTACCCGACGTCGCACACCGAGAACGCCGGCACGCTCGAGGCGCCCGTGCCGCGGTACGCCAGCCCGGTCGCGCCGCCCGTCGGGCCCAGCAGCGACACGGTCACCGGGGCCGCCGTCGCCGACGGCCGGATGATGGTCAACCACGGGTTCTGGGACACCTACCGCACCGCCTGGCCGGCGCTCGCGCTCCTGCACCCGCAGCTCACGGCCAGCCTCGCCGACGGGTTCGTGCAGCAGTACCGCGACGGGGGCTGGATCTCGCGCTGGTCGTCCCCGGGCTACGCCGACCTCATGACCGGCACCAGCTCCGACGTCGCGTTCGCGGACGCCTACCTCAAGGGCGCGCTGCCTGCCGACGTCGCCCTCGACGCCTACGACGCCGCCCTGAAGAACGCCACCGTCGCGCCCCCGCACGACGCCGTGGGCCGCAAGGGGCTGGAGTCGTCGACCTTCCTCGGCTACACGCCCGCCACCACGCACGAGTCGGTGTCCTGGGGGCTCGAGGGCTGCCTCAACGACTTCGGCGTCGGCACGATGGCGGCGGCGCTCGCGGAGGACCCGGCGACGCCCGACGCGCGCCGCGCCGACCTGCGCGAGGAGTCGGCCTACCTGCTGGACCGGGCCGGCCAGTACGGGGCGCTGTTCGACCCGGAGGTCCGGTTCTTCCGCGCGCGCGGCGCGGACGGCGCGTTCACCCCCGCCGCCCACCGCTTCGACCCGGACGATTGGGGCGGGCCCTTCACCGAGACCAACGCCTGGAACTTCGCGTTCCACGCGCCGCACGACCCCCGAGGGCTCGCGAACCTGTACGGCGGCCCGGGGGGCCTGGAGGCGCGGCTCGACGAGTTCTTCGCCCGCCCCGAGGACGGCACGCACGTGGGCGGGTACGGCCAGGTCATCCACGAGATGACCGAGGCCCGCGACGTGCGCCTCGGCATGTGGGGCGTGAGCAACCAGCCGTCGCACCACGTGCCGTGGCTCTACACCGCGGTGGGCGCGCCGTGGAAGGCGCACCGGATCCTGCGCGAGGCGCTGCGCCGACTCTTCGTGGGCAGCGAGATCGGCCAGGGCTACCCCGGCGACGAGGACAACGGCGAGATGTCGGCGTGGTGGCTCTTCGCCGCGCTCGGCCTCTACCCGCTGCAGGTCGGCTCGCCGCGCTACGCCGTCGGGTCGCCCCTGTTCGACCAGGTCACCGTGCACCGGCCCGACGGCGACCTCGTGGTCCGGACGGTGGGGAACTCCCTCGAGAACGTCTACGTGCAGTCCCTGACCGTGGACGGCGAGCCGCGCCAGGCGGCCTGGCTGGCACACGCGGACCTGGTCGGCGGCGCCACGATCGAGCTCGTCATGGGCCCCGAGCCATCGGCCTGGGGCACCGGTCCGGACGCCGCGCCACCGTCGCTCACCCGCGGTGACGCGCCTCCCGCCCCTCTGGTGGACGTGACCGGGGTCGGCACGGTCGTCGTCGACGACGGCGGGACGCCCGCGGACGGCGGGCCCCTGGTCGACGACACCTCGGCGACCGTGTCGACTTTCGCCACCCGCACGCCCGTCGTCACGTGGACGGCGGACGACGGGCGGCCGGTCGTCGCGCGGTACACGCTCACCTCGGGCGACGGCGCGGCGCCGGCCGCCTGGCGCCTGGAAGGGTCGGACGACGGCGAGGCCTGGACGGTGCTCGACGAGCGGCGGGACGAGACGTTCCGCTGGGCCCGGCAGACCCGGCCGTTCGGCGTCGCGCGCCCGCGTGCCTGCGCGCGCCTTCGCCTGGTCGTCACGGAGACGGCCGGCGACGGGCCGCTGACGCTCGCCCAGCTCGAGCTGCTCGCCTGAGAACGACGACGCCCCCCGGGCCGGCACGGAGCCGGCC
>NZ_JBHXAW010000369.1:0-3481 GCF_042726645.1 Isoptericola sp. NPDC060257 | reverse complement strand
GTCGGTCGGCAGGCCGAGGGCTTCCTTGCCCTCGAGGTACCCGCGGATCGCCAGGCGCTCGTGCTTGGGGGCGAGCTCGGCGCACACGGTGCGCCAGATCTCGTTCTCCGCGTCCGTGTACTCGACGCGGGGCACGGGGTCGCCGGGCGACCAGCGCAGGGCCGGGCCGGCGATGACCTCCCGGCGGCGCCGGTATTCCGGGTCGTTCGCGCCGGGGTGGTCGTCCGCGAGGTGCACCGTGACGCCGTGCTCGTCCTCGGTGACGGGGGCGTAGAGCTGTCCTTCCTCGAACATGCGGCCAGACTACGCCACCGTCTCGACAGGTGGACACCCCCTCGGGTCGGAGCCCGACCCTGCGTCGTCAGCTCGCCCGGCGCAGCCCTGTCCGGCGCGCCCGCAGCGTCGCGAGCGCCTCCTCGAGGAGGGCGGCGCCGTCCTCCTCGGAGCGACGTTCCTTCACGTACGCCAGGTGCGTCTTGTACGGCTCGTTCCGCACCGGCTCCGGTGGGTTGGCCGCGTCCAGCCCGGCGGGGAAGCCGCAGCGCGGGCAGTCCCAGAACTCCGGAGGCTCGACGTCCTCGTTCGCCGAGAAGCTCGGCGTCGTCTCGTGCCCGTTCGCGCACCAGTACGAGACCCGCACCCGGGGTGCCGCCTCGCCGCGCTCGGACTCTCCCAACGGACCCGCGCCCACGCGCGAGCCCCGGATCGCATGACCGGCTGTAGCCACGTCCTGTCGTCCTCACCTTCGACTCAGTGGGCGTACGCCCACGGACGATCTTCGTGAACCATCGGGCCGGGCTCGCGCCCGGTCCTGGTGCCCCCCACCGGTCCGGGCCTGGGCCCGTCCGGTGACGGTCGCGGTCGTGCCGGCTCAGCTCACCTTCGTGATGAGGCCCAGCAGCACGATCACGACGAACCAGACGAGCGCGAAGCTCACCGTGATGCGGTTGAGGTTGCGCTCGGCGACGCCGGAGCTTCCGGCGGCGCTCGAGATCCCCCCGCCGAACATGTCGGACAGACCGCCGCCCTTGCCCTTGTGCATCAGGATGAGCAGGGTCAGGAAGGCGCTGGTGATCACCAGGAGAACCTGAAGGATGATCTGCAAAACGTCCACGGTGTCCTCGGCTGTCCTCGTTCGTCGTCCGTCCCGCGGGGCGGGCTTCTGTTCGTCACCCGACCAGGACGTCGTCCCGGCCGGGTCAAGAGTAAGTGACGGACGCCTCTCGAGGCGAACACCGATGTTTCCATCGGGTGACGATCCCGGGAGGCGTCCGTCGGGCGGGTCCGCGCCCGCCGTGGAGGTGTCGCGTCAGGCGACGTGCGACTGGTAGCGCGCGATCTTCGCGAACTCGACCGGGTCGAGGCTCGCGCCACCGACCAGCGCGCCGTCGACGTCGGGCTGGGCCATGATCTGCGCGACGTTGCCCGACTTCACCGACCCGCCGTACAGGACGCGCACGCCCCCGGCGAGCTCCGCGTCGTACAGCTCCGCGAGACGGCCGCGGATCGCGCCGCAGACCTCCTGCGCGTCCTCCGGGGTCGCGACCTCGCCGGTGCCGATCGCCCACACGGGCTCGTAGGCGATGACGACCTGCGCCGCCTGTTCCGCCGGCACGTCGGCCAGCGCCGCGTCGACCTGCGCGAGGGTGTACGAGACCTGCTCGCCGGCCTTGCGCACGTCCAGGCCCTCCCCGACGCACAGGATGGGCACGAGACCGTGCTCGAAGGCGGCGCGCACCTTGGCGTTCACCAGCGCGTCGTCCTCGGCGTGGTACTCGCGACGCTCGGAGTGACCGACCGCCACGTAGGTGCAGCCCAGGCGGGCCAGCATCGGGCCCGAGACCTCGCCCGTGTAGGCACCCGACGCGTGCGTCGACAGGTCCTGCGCGCCGTAGCGCACGTCGAGCTTGTCGGCGTCCACGAGGGTCTGCACCGAGCGCAGGTCCGTGAAGGGCGCCAGGACGGCGACCTCGACGGCCTCGTAGTCGTGCTTCGCGTCCTTGAGCGTCCACGCGAGCTTCTGCACCGCGGCGATCGCCTCGGTGTGGTCCAGGTTCATCTTCCAGTTGCCCGCCATCAGGGGCGTGCGGGTGGTGGCCACGGTGGGCTCCTCGTTCTCTCGTGCTGGGTGGGAAGGATCGGTCGGCGTCCGACGCCGCCGGTGCGTCAGTCGGCGAGGACCGCGAGGCCCGGGAGCTCCTTGCCCTCGAGCAGCTCCAGGCTGGCGCCGCCACCGGTGGAGATGTGGCTGAAGCCGTCCTCGTCGAAGCCGAGCACGCGCACCGCCGCGGCCGAGTCGCCGCCGCCCACGATCGAGAACGCGCCCGCCGCGGTCGCGTCGACGATGCCCTGCGCGACCGCGCGGGTGCCCGCGGCGAACGCGTCGAACTCGAACACGCCCATCGGGCCGTTCCACACGACCGTCTTCGCGTCCGCGAGCCGCGCCGCGAACAGCGCGCCGGAGTCGGGGCCGATGTCGAGGCCCATGGTGCCGTCGGGGATCTGGTCGGCCGGCACGGTGCGGTGCGGCGCGTCCGCGGCGAACGAGTCCGCGGCGACGATGTCGGTGGGCAGCACGATCTCCACGCCCGACTCGGCGGCCTGGGCGAGGTAGCCCTTGACGGTGTCCACCTGGTCGGCCTCGAGCAGCGACGAACCCACGGAGTGGCCCTGCGCTGCGAGGAAGGTGAAGACCATGCCGCCGCCGATGAGCAGGCGGTCGGCCTTCGTCAGGAGGTTCTCGATGACGCCCAGCTTGTCGGAGACCTTCGAGCCGCCCAGGACGACAGCGTAGGGGCGCTGCGGGTCCGTCGTGGCTCGCGAGAGCGCCTCGACCTCCTTGAGGACGAGGTCGCCGGCCGCGGCCGGGAGGAGCTTCGCGACGTCGTAGACCGACGCCTGCTTGCGGTGCACGACGCCGAAGCCGTCGGAGACGAACGCGTCGGCCAGCGCGGCGAGCTCGCCCGCCAGCTCCTCGCGCTCCGCGTCGACCTTCGAGGTCTCGCGGGCGTCGAACCGGACGTTCTCCAGGAGGGCGACCTGGCCGTCGGCAAGGTCGGCGACGGTCTCCCGGGCCGACGAGCCGGTCACGTCGCCCGCCAGGGCCACGTCCTGGCCCAGCAGCTCGCCGAGGCGCGCGGCCACGGGCGCCAGGGAGTAGGCGGGGTTCGGCTCGCCCTTGGGTCGCCCGAGGTGGGCGGTCACGACGACGCGCGCGCCGGCGTCCGTGAGGCGCTGCAGCGTGGGCAGCGCGGCCTTGATCCGGCCGTCGTCCGTGATAGTGGTGCCGTCGAGCGGCACGTTGAAGTCCGAGCGGACGAGGACGCGCTTGCCGCGCAGCTCGCCCAGGGTGTCGATGGTCTTCATGGGGCACACCTGTCCGTCAGGGCCCGGTGCGCCGTGCGGCCGTCGCGCGGCCGCGCGTCCCGGGCGGGGGGGTCGGGTGCGGACAAGTAGCCCTCCGCGGGCGCGGCCGGAGGTA
>NZ_JBHXAW010000368.1:0-3487 GCF_042726645.1 Isoptericola sp. NPDC060257 | reverse complement strand
GCCCCCGGGCCGGGTCCGTTTCGGCACCGTGGGGCGTCCGCTGCCGGGCTCGACCGTCCGGATCGCCGGCGACGGCGAGGTGTGGGTACGCGGGGACACGGTCTTCCGGGGCTATCCGCGCGGGTGCGGCGACGTCGCCGCGAGGAGTGGTGGTGACGGTCACGGTCAGCCCTGGTCGAGCAGCGCCTGGGCCTGCGTGTTCGCGTCGGCGAGCAGGGCGTCGATGTCCGCGCCCTCGTCCGTGAGCACCGCCTGCACGACCGGGTCGAGCAGCGCGTACACCTCCTGCGTCTTCTGCGACGGCTCGCCGGCCAGCGGCAGGTCGAACATCGCGTCGGTGAACGCCGACATCTGGTCGAGCGGCACGTTGACGTAGTCCGCGATCCACTCCTGGTTCAGCTCGTACTGCTCCTTCGAGAACATCGGCAGGACGGGCGTGCCCACGGGCTGGTCGTTCTTGGCGAGGGTCTCGGCGTCGGCGACGGCGCGGTCCTCGTCGACCAGCTTGTTGAGGTAGAAGAAGTCGATCCACTTGATCGCGGCGTCCTTGACGCCGTCGTCCACGTTCGCCGGGACCCCCGCGAGGGTGCCGCCGGTGAGCGTGGCCGCCTCGGGGGCGTCGGACAGCGGGATCGGCGCGAGGCCGTAGGCGTCCGGGTCGACGGCGTTGGTCTGCACCAGCGAGGTGTAGATGTCCGAGCCCGAGGTGAACATGCCCACCTGGCCCGCCGCGAACTCCTGGTTGATGCTGCCCCAGTCGAGCAGGAAGTTCCCGCCCATCGACTCGTCCTCCCACCGCAGGTCGTGGAGGAACTGGAGCGTCTCCTTCGTGCCCGCGTTGTCGAGGGTCGCCGTGGCCTTCTGGTCCGCGTCGGTCTCGACGGTGCGGCCGCCGCGCGCGACGGTCTGCGCCGTGAGCTGCCAGCCGCCCGTGTTGTTCTGGGTCATCGTGGCGTAGCCGGCGACGCCCGGGTTGGCGTCGGCGATCTTCTTCGCGTACTCGCGCACCTGATCCCAGGTGGTCGGCGGGCTGTCGGGGTCGAGGCCGGCCGACTCGAAGAGCTGGCGGTTGTAGTGCAGGGCGACCGGGTAGGCGTTCTTCGCGGGGATCGCGTACACGTGGCCGTCCTCGCCCGTGCCGGCCTCGAGGATCGTCGGGTTGAACTGCTCGGCGTACGGCAGGGCGCGGAACTGGGCGTCCATGTCGGCGAGCTGGCCGTTCTCCACCAGGCCCTGGGCGTCGGTGAACGGGATCTCGAAGACGTCGGGCAGCGTGCCGCCCGCGAGCTGGGCGGCGAACGTCGTCGCCTTCCACTCGTACTCCTCGGGCTGGACGTCGATGTCGGGGTTCGCCTTCTCGAACTCCGCGACCTGGTCCTCGAAGGCGGCGACCGCCTCCTCGGTGGACCCGGGCAGCAGGGAGACCACCGAGAGGGTGACCTGACCCGCCGAGTTCGTGCTCTCGTCCTGCGGGTCGCCCCCGCCGGAGCATGCCGCGAGGGCGCCCGCCGTGAGCGCGCCCACCAGGGCGAGCGCGGCCGGCTTTCGTGTGGACTTCATCGTCACTCCCTTGTCGATGTCACCGTCGAAGGAATCGCGGTGGTGCAGCTGGTCGGTGCGGGCAGGAGGGTTCAGGCGAGCCGGCTCACAGGCGGAGCCAGACCGCGACGTCGGTGGCGATCCGCGTGAGCGGCTCGCGGGGGTCGGCGCTGTGCAGCACGACGTCGGCGCCGGCCGGGAGCGGGACGGGCTCGGGCCCGAGGTTGACGACGCACACCAGCCCGGCGGCGCCGTGGCCGTCGCCGCGGGCGAACGCGAGGACGGCGTCGCCGACCCGGACGTCGCCGACGGCGTCGAGCCAGCGCAGGCCGCCGTGGTGCAGGGCGGGCTCGGCACGCCGGGCCGCGAGCGCCCGGCGGTACAGGGCGAGCGTCGACGCCGGGTCCGCCTCCTGCGCCTCGACCGACAGCCCGCCCCACGCCGCCGGCTGCGGCAGCCAGGGCGGAGCGCCGCCGTCGGGGCCGAAGCCGAACGAGCGGCCGCCGCGCGTCCAGGGCAGCGGCACGCGGCAGCCGTCGCGGCCGGGGTCGACGCCGCCGGAGCGGTCGTGCATCGGGTCCTGGATGAGCTCGCGCGGCAGGTCCTCGACCTCGGGGAGGCCCAGCTCGTCGCCCTGGTAGACGTACAGGGCGCCCGGCAGGGCGGCGACGAGCAGGGCCGCGGCGCGGGCCCGGCGGTGCCCGAGGTCGAGGTCCGTCGGGGTGCCGAAGCGCTTGGCCGCGAACGCGAACGACGAGTCCGCGCGCCCGTAGCGGGTCACCGGCCGGGTGACGTCGTGGTTGGACAGCACCCAGGTGGCCGGTGCGCCGACGGGGGCGTGCGCGTCGAGCGTCGTCGTGATCGACTCGCGCAGCGCCTTGGCGTCCCACGGGCGCGCCATGAAGTCGAAGTTGAACGCCGTGTGCATCTCGTCGGGGCGCAGGAACCGCGTGAAGCGGTCCGTGTCCGGCAGCCACACCTCGCCGACCAGCACGCGCGGCTCGTCGTAGGAGTCGGCCACCGCCCGCCAGGCCCGGTACACGTCGTGCAGCTCGTCCCGGTCGACGTGCGGGTGCTCCCCCGGCCCCGGGTGCTCCGGGACCTCGGGCAGCGCCGGGTCCTTGACGAGCAGCGCGGCGGAGTCGATGCGGATGCCGGCGGCGCCGCGGTCGAACCAGAAGCGCAGGATCTCCTCGTGCTCGCGGCGCACGTCGGGGTGGTCCCAGTTGAGGTCCGGCTGCGACGGGGCGAACAGGTGCAGATACCACTCGCCGGGGGTGCCGTCGGCGTTCGTGGTGCGGGTCCAGGTGGTGCCCTGGAAGTCGGAGACCCAGCGGGTGGGCAGCTCGTCGCCGCTCTCCCCCCGGCCGGGCCGGAACCAGAACCGCTCGCGCTCCGGCGACCCGGGGCCGGCGGCGAGGGCCGCACGGAACCACGGGTGCTCGTCCGAGACATGGTTCGGGACGACGTCGACGATCGTGCGGATGCCCAGGGTGCGGGCCTCGGCGATGAGCGCCTCCGCCTCGGCGAGCGTGCCGAACTGCGGGTCGATCGCGCGGTAGTCCGCGACGTCGTACCCCCCGTCCGCCAGCGGCGACACGTACCAGGGGGTGAACCAGATCGCGTCGACCCCGAGGTCCCGGAGGTACCCGAGGCGCTGCCGCACCCCGGCGAGGTCGCCCGTGCCGTCGCCGTTCCCGTCGGCGAACGAGCGCGGGTAGACCTGATAGATCACCGCGCTGCGCCACCACTCGGCGTCCTGCCCCTTGCTCACCGATGAGCCCCTTCCCCGTCGCCGTCGATGAGCAGGACAGTAATGATGTGACGCACACAGCGCAAGAACTTGACAGCAGCGTTATCGAACCGCGACATCAACACCGAACAGACGCGCGCAGAGGAACGGCCGGCCGTCGGTCAGCGGCGTCCCCTCGTAGAGCCCGAGCAGCTC
>NZ_JBHXAW010000367.1:0-3497 GCF_042726645.1 Isoptericola sp. NPDC060257 | reverse complement strand
GTGTCGATGTCCTCGGGGGACGCGATGCCCTCCTCGGCGATCGACATCGCCTCCTTGAGCAGCACGTACTGCAGGCGGTTGAGGACGAAGCCGGGCACGTCGGCGACGATCGCCGCCTCCCGGTCGGCCTTCGCGAGCAGCTCCTTGACGACGGGGACGACGGCCTCGTCGGTGCGCTCCCCCAGCACGAGCTCGACGCCGGGGATGAACGGGGCGGGGTTGGAGAAGTGCACGGTCAGGAACCGCTCGGGGTTCTTCACCGCCGTGGCGAGCACGCGGGCCGGGATGGTCGAGGTGTTCGAGCCGATGATCGCGTCCTCGCGCGCCGCGGCCGAGATGCGGCCCAGCACGTCGTGCTTGACCTCGACCGACTCGAACACGACCTCCTCGACGAAGTCGACGTCCGCGACCGCGTCCTCGATCGACGGGGCGGTACGCAGGTTCGCGCGGATCGTCGCCGTCGCGCCGGCGTCGTACAGGCCGGCGTCCTCGAACTCCTGCGCCTCCGCGAGCAGGCGCGCGAACGCGGCCTCCGTCGCCTCGGCGGAGACGTCGGCGATCGTGACGGGCAGGCCCGCGAGCGCGAGCGACTGCGCGATGCCGCCTCCCATGTAGCCGGCACCGATCACGGCGACGCTGCTGATGCTGGTGACCATCGTTGCTTCCTCTCTCGTGGTCCAGTCTGTGGCGGTCACGGCCGGGTGGCCGAATCCGCAGGTCGCGCGGCCGCGGCCTCGTCGAGCACGTCGCGCAGGGCGGCGACGTCGTGGGCGAAGCGCCCGAGGAACACGCCGTCGACGGCGCCCGCGAGGGCGGTGAGCGTGCCCGGGCCGGCAGCCCCGCCGTAGAGCACGCGGCCGTCGACGCCCAGCGTGTCGAGCCGCTCGCGCAGCGCGTGCGCGACCGTCACGACGTGCTCGGCGGGCGCCGGCCGCGGGGCGCCGATCGCCCAGACGGGCTCGTACCCCACGACCACCTCGCGCGGGGCGGAGCCCCGCAGCGCGCTCTCGAGCTGCGCGGTCGCGACCTCGGCCGCCTCCCGCGCGGAGACCTGCTCGCGCTCCCCCACGCACAGCAGCGGGGTGACGTCCGCCTCGGCGAGGCGCGCGACCTTGGCCCGCACGACGTCGTCGTCCTCGTGGAACGTCGCGCGCCGCTCGGCATGGCCGACGACGGCGAGCGCGCAGCCCAGCTCGGCGAGCAGGGCCGCCGTGACCTCGCCGGTCTGGGCGCCGTGGGCGGCCGGGGCCACGTCCTGCGCGCCCCAGGCCACCCCCGTCCCCCCGAGCAGCCGCGCGGCCGCGGGCAGCAGGGGGAAGGCGGGCAGCACGGCGAGGTCCACGTCGCCCGCAGGGGCGGCGTCGCGGACCGCGGCGAGCCAGCGCTCGGTGTCCGCGGCCCCGAGGTACGCCTTGAGCGAGACGGCGACGAGCGGGCGGGTCATCCGCAGGACCCGGCGGGCTCGGCGACCGCCCCTGTGCCCGCGCCGGCCTCGACCTCGCCGATCGCCGCGACCTTGGGCGCGGACGCCGAGGTGGGGTCGAACCGGTAGCCCAGCCACTCGCGCAGCAGGCGGCGGGCGAGCTCGATGCCCACGACGCGCTGGCCGAAGCACAGCACCTGGGCGTCGTTGGAGAGCACCGCCCGCTCGACCGAGAACGAGTCGTGGGCGGTGACGGCGCGGACGCCGGGCACCTTGTTGGCGGCGATCGCGACGCCGAGGCCGGTGCCGCACACGAGGAGCGCGCGGTCGGCCTTCCCCTCGGCGACGAGGCGCGCGGCCGCCGCGCCCACGTAGGGGTACGGGGTGTGCTCGTCGCCCCCGACGCCGACGTCGGTCACGGACGCCACCCGGTCGTCGGCCTCGAGGTCGGCCTTGAGCAGCTCCTTGTAGTCGAACCCGGCGTCGTCCGAGCCGATCACGAGCCGCAGCGCGGTCGTCTCCCGTGCCGTTCCCTGTGTCGTCTCCTGCGTCGTGGTCATCGTGCAGCCACCTCCACGTCGTCCGTGCTGACGCCGAGCGCGTCCCCGACCTCCGCGAGGAGGAGCGCGAGCGACGTCGCCCCCGGGTCGGCGACCCCGAGGCTCTTGTCCCCCAGCACGCGCGAGCGACCGCGGCGTGCCGTGATGTCCTTGGTGCGGGCCGCGCCGTCCCGACCGGCGCGCACAGCGGCCCGCCAGGCGTCGGGTGCCGCCGCACCGTTCCCGTGCGCCGCGGCCAGGGCCTCGACGGCGGGGTCGAGGGCGTCGACGAGCGTCTTGTCCCCCGCCCGTGCCCCGCCCACCGCGCAGACCTCGTCGCGCGCGGCGCGCACGCCGTCGGCGACGTGGGCGCCCGTCAGCGCCTCGTCGGCGGGCAGCCGGTCGGCGAGGGCGAGCAGGCCGACGCCCCACAGAGCACCCGACGTGCCGCCCGCGCGGTCGGCCCAGCGGTCCGCGGCGCGCCGCAGCACGGACGGGGCGTCCGCCCCGGCGGCGAGCGCCTCGTCGGCTGCCGCGACCGCGGCGTCGACACCACGGCACATGCCGCGCCCGTGGTCGCCGTCGCCGGCGATCGCGTCGAGCGCGCCGAGCTCGTCCTCCGCGTCGTGCAGCACCTGCTGCGCGCGGTGCAGCGCGCGCACCACGAGGCGGGCCGCCTCGGCGCCCTCGGCCGACGCCGCGACGACGAGCGGCGGTTCCGGCTCCGTGACGACGTCGGGCGCGGCCGCGACCGGGGCCGCGCGCCAGCCCCCGTGCCGGAACGCGGGCGTCGTGGCGGGCGCGAGCCACAGCGGCTCGAGCTCGTCGTCGAGCCACGCCACGGTGAGCGAGCAGCCCGCCATGTCGAGGCTCGTGACGTACTCCCCGACGAGCGGCGCCACCAGCGTCACGCCGCGCTCCGTCAGCAGGTCGTGCACCCGGTCCCAGAGCACGAAGAGCTCCTCGTACTTGACGGTGCCGAGCCCGTTGAGGACGACGGCGACGCGGCCGTCGGCGTCGGCGGGCCGGTCCGCGAGCACGCGGTCGACGAGCTCGGCGGCCAGGTCCGCGGCGGGCGGCACCGCCTCCTCGCCGATGCCGGGCTCGCCGTGGATCCCGAGGCCCCAGCCGGCCGTCCCCTCCGGCAGGCTGAACAGCGGGGCGTCGGCACCGGGCAGCGTGCAGCCGTCGAAGGCGACGCCGAAGGAGCGGGTGCGCTCGTTGGCCAGGCCCGCGAGGCGGTCGACCTCGGCCAGGTCCGCGCCGGACTCCGCCGCCGCGCCCGCGACCTTGAAGACCACGAGGTCGCCCGCGACGCCGCGCCGCTCCTCGGCGCGGTCGGCGGGGGCGGAGGCGACGTCGTCGGTGACGAGGCGCACGGCCACGTCGACGCCCTGCGCCCGCAGCCGGCTCGCCGCGGCGCCGAAGTTGAGGACGTCCCCGGCGTAGTTGCCGAAGGACAGCCAGATGCCCGCCCCGGCGTCCGCGGCCCGGCACACGTCGAGCACCTGTCGCGTGGACGGGGAGGCGAAGAC
>NZ_JBHXAW010000366.1:0-3499 GCF_042726645.1 Isoptericola sp. NPDC060257 | reverse complement strand
GGTGCCTCCCGGCGGGACGACGCGGCGGGACGAGACCGTCAGGCCCCGTACTCCTTCTGGATCCGGGCCCAGTTCTCCTCGAGCATCTCGAGGCCGCCGATGTTGTAGAACGCCTGCTCGGCGATGTGGTCGAACTCGCCCTCGGCGATCTTCTTGAACGCCTCGATGGTCTCGCTCAGCGGCACGGTGGAACCCTCCACGCCGGTGAACTTCTTCGCCATGTAGGTGTTCTGGGAGAGGAACTGCTGGATGCGGCGCGCACGCGCGACGACCGTCTTGTCCTCCTCCGAGAGCTCGTCCACACCGAGGATCGCGATGATGTCCTGCAGCTCCTTGTTGCGCTGCAGGATCGACTTCACCTGGGTGGCGACGTCGTAGTGCTCCTGGCCCACGTAGCGCGGGTCGAGGATGCGGGACGTCGAGGTCAGCGGGTCGATCGCCGGGTACAGACCCTTCGACGCGATCTCGCGGGAGAGCTCCGTCGTCGCGTCGAGGTGGGCGAACGTGGTCGCCGGCGCCGGGTCGGTGTAGTCGTCCGCCGGCACGTAGATCGCCTGCAGCGAGGTGATCGAGTGACCGCGCGTCGAGGTGATGCGCTCCTGCAGGAGGCCCATCTCGTCGGCCAGGTTGGGCTGGTAGCCCACCGCGGACGGCATGCGGCCCAGCAGGGTCGACACCTCGGAGCCGGCCTGCGTGAACCGGAAGATGTTGTCGATGAAGAGCAGCACGTCCTGCTTGCGCACGTCGCGGAAGTACTCCGCCATCGTCAGCGCGGACAGGGCGACGCGCAGACGCGTGCCCGGCGGCTCGTCCATCTGGCCGAAGACCAGGGCCGTCTTGTCGAAGACGCCGGCCTCCTCCATCTCGGCGATGAGGTCGTTGCCCTCACGGGTGCGCTCGCCGACGCCGGCGAACACGGACACACCGCCGTGGTCCTGCGCGACGCGCTGGATCATCTCCTGGATGAGGACCGTCTTGCCGACGCCCGCACCACCGAAGAGGCCGATCTTGCCACCCTGCACGTACGGGGTGAGGAGGTCGATCGACTTGATGCCGGTCTCGAACATCTCGGTCTTCGACTCGAGCTGGTCGAAGGCCGGGGGCTTGCGGTGGATCGGCCAGCGCTCGGTGACCTCGAGCTTCTCGCCCTCGGCGAGGTTGAGGACGTCGCCGGTCACGTTGAAGACCTTGCCCTTGGTGATGTCGCCGACCGGCACGCTGATGGGCGCGCCCGTGTCGGTGACGACGGCGCCGCGCACGAGGCCGTCGGTCGGCTTCAGCGCGATCGCGCGGACCAGGGAGTCGCCCAGGTGCTGGGCGACCTCGAGCATGAGGGTGAAGGACTTCTCCCCCTCGCCCTGCGACGACAGGTCGATGTCGACCGTCAGGGCGTTGTAGATGTCGGGGATCGCGTCCTCGGGGAACTCGATGTCGACGACGGGGCCGATCACGCGCGCGACACGGCCCACGCCGGGTCCGCTCTGGTGCTCGACCGGGGCTTCCACGGTGGTGGCGGTCATTGCTTGCCTCGCTTCGAAAGGAACGTTGCGGATGTCAGTACGGTCGTCAGAGCCGGCTGGGCTGCTGCCATGGCCGGCGTCATGACGCCGCGAGGGCGTCGGCACCCGAGACGATCTCGCTGATCTCCTGGGTGATGTCCGCCTGGCGGGCCTGGTTCGCCAGGCGCGTGTAGGTGCGGATCAGGTCCTCGGCGTTGTCCGTCGCCGTGTGCATCGCCCGCTGGCGCGCGGCCAGCTCCGACGCCGCGGCGTCGAGCATGAAGCTGAAGATGCGGCTGCGGACGTAGCGCGGCAGGAGGGCGTCGAGGACGCTCTCCGGCGACGGCTCGAAGTCGTACAGCGGGAACGTCTCGTGCTCGCCGGGTGCGGCGACGCCCTCGACGACCTCGAGCGGGAGCATCCGCACGACGCGCGGCCGCTGCGTGACCATGTTCACGAACTGCGTGTACACGACGTGCAGCTCACCGACGCCGCCCTCGTCCGCCGGGGCGAGGAACGACCCGAGCAGGGTGTCGGCGATCTCGCCGGCGACGTCCGAGTCCGGGCTGTCCGAGCCGTACGACCACTGCCCCGCGAGCTGGCGCCCGCGGTAGCCGTAGTACGAGACGGCACGGCGGCCGGTCGCGTAGAGGGCGACCTGCTTGCCCTCGCCCTGCAGCTGCGCGACGAGACGCTCCGTCTCCCGGATGATCGACGCCGAGTAGGCGCCGGCCATGCCGCGGTCGGACGCGATCACGAGGACCGCGACGCGGTCCGTGTCGTGCCGCTCGCTCGTCAGCGGGTGCTTGGTCGACGTGTGCGTCGCCACGGCCGACACAGCGCGGGTGATGGCACGCTCGTACGGCGACGCCGCGGCGGTGCGCGCCCGCGCCTTGCCGATGCGGGAGGCCGCGATCAGCTCCTGCGCGCGGAACATCTTCTTCAGCGACTGCGTCGACTTGATCCGCTGCTTGTAGATGCGCTGGGCTCCACCGGCCATGCTCAGGCCTTCTTCTGCACGACGAGCTGCTCATGCTCGACGTCCGCGGAGTCGCCCTCGTCGTCACCGCCGACGAGCGGGGTGCCGTCGGCCTTGAGGAAGCCGTTGCGCACGTCCTCGACGGCCGCGGCCAGGGCGTCCTCGGTGTCCTGCTCGAGCTTGCCGGTCTCGGCGATCGTGGAGAGCACCGAGGTGTGGCGACGCAGGTGGTCGAGCATCTCGGACTCGAACCGCTTGACGTCCTCGACGGGGACGTCGTCGAGCTTGCCCTTGGTGCCGGCCCACACGGACGCGACCTGGTCCTCGACCGGGTACGGCGTGTACTGGGGCTGCTTGAGCAGCTCCATCAGCACCGCACCGCGGGCCAGCTGGCCGCGCGACGCCGCGTCGAGGTCGGACGCGAACATCGCGAAGGCCTCGAGCGAGCGGAACTGCGCCAGCTCGAGCTTCAGCGTGCCGGAGACCTTCTTCATCGCCTTGATCTGCGCGTCACCACCGACTCGGGAGACGGAGATGCCGACGTCGACCGCCGGGCGCTGGTCGGCGTTGAAGAGGTCCGACTGCAGGAAGATCTGGCCGTCGGTGATGGAGATGACGTTGGTCGGGATGTACGCCGAGACGTCGTTCGCCTTGGTCTCGATGATCGGCAGGCCGGTCATCGAGCCCGCGCCCAGGTCGTCCGAGAGCTTGGCGCAGCGCTCGAGCAGACGGGAGTGCAGGTAGAACACGTCGCCGGGGTACGCCTCGCGGCCCGGCGGGCGGCGCAGCAGCAGCGACACGGCACGGTAGGCCTCGGCCTGCTTCGACAGGTCGTCGAAGATGACCAGCACGTGCTTGCCCTGGTACATCCAGTGCTGGCCGATGGCCGAACCGGTGTAGGGGGCGATGTACTTGAAGCCCGCCGGGTCGGACGCCGGGGCGGCGACGATCGTCGTGTACTCGAGCGCGCCGGCCTCCTCGAGGGCGCCGCGCACGGAGGCGATCGTCGAGCCCTTCTGGC
>NZ_JBHXAW010000365.1:0-3600 GCF_042726645.1 Isoptericola sp. NPDC060257 | reverse complement strand
GGCGGGGCGCCGGCTCACCGTCGGGTCAGGGCCGGATCAGGCCCTGGCCACCGCGCCTACTTGGTCCACCACGTCTTCTCGTAGTGCTTGCCGTTGATGACGACCCACACGTTGTGGCCGCTGTACGTCGGCGCGGCGCTGCCGATGAAGCACAGCAGCTCGAGGGAGCCGTTCGCCGGGATGCTCCGGGAGTAGGTCGACGACCCGTAGAACTGGTGCGCGCTGCCACCGAAGTCCGTCCAGCAGGCGACGCTCTGGCTGCCCGTGTCCTGGAAGTCGTGCGTGGTGATCACCAGCTTGGCGCAGGTGCCGTCGTTGCAGTCGCTGTTGCTCACCGAGCTGCCGCGCGAGACGACCGCGCGCGGGTTCGGCGGGGCGTCCGTGGTGTGGCTCGCGTTCGCCCATGCGCCACAGCCCGCCTCGTTGCACGCCCGCGCCTGGACCGTGTAGGTGGTCGAGTACGCGGACCCGGTGTCCATCGAGAAGGGGAACGACGTCGACGAGCCGCTGCCCGAGCTCCAGTTCCGCTGCCACTCGATCTTCTGGACGTTCCGCCCGCCGTTGTTGCTCGGGGCCGAGATGGTGAACCGTCCCTGCGTCGCGGACAGCTTCGAGGCGGAGATGCCCGGGGCGCCCGGCGTCGTGAACGGCGTCACGGAGTTCGAGCTCCCCGACCAGGCGGAGCAGGTGTACGCGTTGCAGGCCCGGACCTGGAACGTGTACGCGGTGCCGTTGGACAGCCCCCCGTACGTGTACGAGGTCTGGTTCCCGACGCTCGTCGCGCCGCCGCCGTTGGCCTGCACCTGGTAGTAGCCGCCGGTCCCGCGGTAGTCGTCCGTGCCGCTCCAGCTCACGTTCGCCTTGCCGTTCGTGTCGGAACCCAGC
This sequence comes from Isoptericola sp. NPDC060257, assembly GCF_042726645.1. Lineage (NCBI taxonomy): Bacteria > Bacillati > Actinomycetota > Actinomycetes > Micrococcales > Promicromonosporaceae > Isoptericola > Isoptericola sp. NPDC060257. The sequence goes on along the minus strand of NZ_JBHXAW010000365.1, from coordinate 2,715 downwards.
TCTGCCCTGACGTTGCCCGGCACGCCCGGCGTGCCGTAGGGCACGACGGCGTTGGACGAGGGGCTGGCCTCGGAGATCGCGGCCTTGTTCTGCGCCCGCACCTGGAACGTGTACGAGGAGGTCGTCTTGAGCCCCTCCACCGCCTGGGACAGCGCCGTGCCGGCCTCGATGGTCCGGACCTTCGTGCCGTCCTCGTAGACGTCGAGGTAGTACATCTCGATCGGGGCGCCGTTGGTGTCGGGCTGCTGCCACGTCACGGTGGTCTGGCCGCCCAGGGCGGTGTCGACCCGGCTCGCCGACGGCGCGGCGGGCGCGGCCGGCGGCCCGGCCGGGGTCTCCGGCGCGGAGGCGTCGCCCCAGTCGGAGGGGTCCGGCGCGGCGTTCACGGCCTGCAGGCGCACCGTGTAGGGGGTGCCGTTGGTCAGGCCCTCCCACACGTACGTGCCGCCCGTGACGCACTGCTGCTGGATCGCGCCGCTCACCGGAGCGGGGCTGATCTCCAGGTTGACGCACTCGATCGGGGACCGGTCGGTGTACGTCTTGTTCGTCCAGTCGACGGTGATCTGCTGGTCGCCGAACGTCAGCGTCGGGGCCGCCGGCGGGTCCGGCTTCTCGTCGGGGCGGGCCATCTCGGAGGCCGACGAGGGGTCGGACTCGCCGACGTCGTTCGTCGCGGTGACCGTGAACGTGTACTCCACGTTGTTGGTCAGCCCGTCGAAGGTGCACGTCGTGGTGGCGCACTCCTTGGTCTTGCCGTCGGTGGCGTGCAGCGTGTAGCCGGTGATGGGCGCGCCGTTGTCGTTCGGCTGCTCCCAGCTCAGCACCACCGTGCCGGAGCGCACCTCCTCGACCGCCGGCGCCTTCGGGGGCTCCGGGCGGCCCAGCACCGTCACGGAGACCGTGCCGTCCACCTGGCGGTCGGGGTCCTGCGTGACGTCCTCGACCGTGTAGCGCGCGGTGAGCACGCCGTGGAAGTCGGCGTCCGGGGTGATCGTGACGACCGAGCCGTCGAAGGCGACGTCGCCGGAGCCGGTCTCGCCGACCGCGCCCACCACGGTCAGGTCCTCGCCCGGGAACGGGTTGGTGTCGTTCTCGAGCACCGGGATCGTCACCGGCTCCCCCTGGTGCGCGTCGGGCACCTTGTCCGGCGTCGTCTGCACGAGCGGGCGCGTGGAACCCACGACGGTGACCTTCAGCGTGCCGCCGACGGGCGGGTTGGTCCCGTCGGACACCGTGAAGGCGACGTCCGCGGCGGTGCCCTTGGGCACCGACGGCTCGACCTGCGCGGTCACGGTGCCGCCCGACACGGACGTCGAGATGCCCTCGGCACCCTCGACGTCGAAGGTCAGCTTGTCCTTGTCAGGGTCCTTGGCGTACCGCGACAGGTCGACGACGTTCTCCTCGCCCGCCGCCACCTGGAGCGTCGGCGAGCCGGCGACCTCCGGCGGCTGGTTCTTGGACGGCACGACGTCGATCGGGACGGTGAGGACGGCCGTCAGCCCCTCCTCGTCGTCCGGCCCCTTGCCGTCGGTCACCTCGAAGCTCACCGACGCGCCGCCGGCGAAGTCCTCGGCGGACGTGAACTCGATGGTGTCGCGGTCCTTGACCTCGGCCGCGCCGCCGGTCGCCTTGACGGTCTTCTCCTCGGTGATGCGCGGCTCCCGGCCGTCCCGCACCACGACGAGGTCGCCCAGCTCGACGGTCAGCGGCTCGCCGCTGACCGCCTGCAGCGGGGTCGAGCCCGGCTTGAGGTAGGGCCGGGACTGGTCGCCCGGCACGCGCACGAAGGCCTTGGCCTGCAGCCCGTCCACGTCCGTCACGGTGTAGGTGACGACCTGCGCCGTCGCGCCCACCGCGACCTGGATCGTGCCGTCCTCGCCGACGGTGACGCCCTCGGACGCGCTCTCCACCGACACCTCGAGGTCGCCGGCCACGCCGTCCGGGTCGACGTCGTTCGCGAGCACGTCCACCGTCACCGTGGACGCGTCGCGGATCTGGTCGGCCGTGACGACGTCGTCGTGCGCGACCCGCCGGAGCAGCGGGGCCACGGCGTCCACGGTCACCGTGATCGCGCCGGTCGCGCGCGCCTTGAAGGCGTCCTGGACCGTGTAGTAGAAGGAGTACGCCCCGTCCTTGTCGGGAGCCGTGAGCACGACGTCGTCATCCACGACCTCCGGCTCGACGCCCTCGCGCATGCCGGTGAAGCCGTCCTTGACGAGGCCGATCTCGTCGCCGTCGGGGTCGTTGTCGTTCTCCAGCGCCCGCACGGCCACGGTCCGGCCCGGCCGCACCGTGCTCTCGTCGTCCACGACCTGCGGGGGCTGGTTCGTCTCCGGGGGCACGGCGATGCCCACGCGCACGACGCCGCGGCCCACGGCGCCCCGCGTGTCGGTCACCTCGTAGGCGAAGGAGTCGAAGCCCGCCGCGCCCTCCTCGGCGGTGTAGTCCACGAAGCCGTCGACGATCGTCGCCGTGCCCAGGCTCGGCGCGTCCGCGATGGAGCTGAGGGTGACCTGGTCGCCGTCGGGGTCGGTGCCGTCCAGGTCCAGCGGGATGCGCACCGTCTTGCCGCTGAGCACCCGCGTCTCGGTGTCGGGCACCTGGGGAGACGCGTTCTCCTCGTCGTCCTTGATCGTGATCGTGACCTGCGCGGAGTCCTTCTGCCCGTTGCTGTCGCGGACCTCGTAGACGAGGTGCGCGGTGCCCGCCTCGGAG
>NZ_JBHXAW010000364.1:0-3615 GCF_042726645.1 Isoptericola sp. NPDC060257 | reverse complement strand
GCCGGTTGGCCCTGCTGGGGCCCGGACGACACCTGCACCCCCTCCCCGGTGTACGTCGTGTCGAGCAGCGCCCCGATCACCGGGTACGTCGCGTGCCCCGACTCGATGAGCTGCTCGGCGGTGTGCCGCGCCTGCGACGCGGGGATCGCGAAGCCCAGGCCGATGCTGCCGGTGGCGGACATCGCGCCCGGCGGCTGCGCGATCGCCGAGTTGATCCCCACCACCTCGCCGCTCGAGTCGATCAGCGGGCCGCCCGAGTTGCCCGGGTTGATCGCCGCGTCGGTCTGGATCGCGTCGATGAACGCCGTCGCCGCACCTCCCCCGGTCTCGTCCCCCGCCTGCACCGGCCGGTGCAGGGCGCTGACGATGCCGGTCGTCACCGTGGAGTCCAGGCCCAGCGGGGCGCCGACGGCGAGCACGGGGTCGCCGACCACCACGGCGTCGGAGTCCCCGAGGACCAGCGGCTCCAGGCCGTCGGCGTCCACCTTCACCACGGCCAGGTCGTAGTCCGCGGTGCGGCCGACCACCTCTGCGTCGCGCTTGCGGCCGTCGGCGAAGACCACGACCGCCGAGCCCCCCGACGCCGCCGCAGGGGCGACCACGTGGTTGTTCGTGAGGATGTACCCGTCCTCGCGCAGCACGAAGCCCGACCCGCTGGACGCCCCGCTCGCGCCCTGCACCTGGATCGAGACGACGCTCGGCAGCACGTCGGCGGCGAGCGCCGCGACGGAGCCGTCCGGGCGGTCCGCGCCGGCGGACGCCCCGGCGGCCGTGCCCTCGTCCGCGTCCCGACCGCCCGACGTCGGCAGCGCCGCGTCCGCGGGCCTCCCGTCGTCCAGGGCGTCCGACACGCGGTCCCCCGCGAAGCCGCCGACGGCACCCGCGACGAGGGCCAGCACCACGACCGCCGCCGCCCCCGGGCGCCGACGGCGCGCCGGCCGCGCGGGAGCCGCCGTCTGCGGCGCTGCGGTCGGCGGCTCGGTCGGCGGCTCGGTCGGCGGCGCGGTGTCGGCCGGCACCGGCCTCGCCGACACCGTGGCAGGGAACAGGCTCGCCGCCGGCGGCGGCACGTACGGGTCGGGCTCCGGCGCCCGGGCCGGTGGCTCGGGCGGCGCGAACAGGTCGTCGGCGGGGCGGGACGGTTCGGTCATCGGCGCCAGACGGCTCCTGTCATCGCTCCGGACATCGCGTCGGACATGGCGCCGGACATCGCGCCGGTCATGATGGTCCAGCCGCGGGAGATCTCGCGCAGCACGCCCGTGTCGTCCCCCGCGGCGGAGCCCGGGAAGGCCGCCACGAGCTCGGCGAGCGCGTCGGCGTCGACGTCGGTCGCCACGTCGACGACGGTGTCTCCCGACTGCCAGGCGACGTGCCACGGATCGGCGGAGAGCACCCGCACGTCGTGACCACGGACGGCGAGGCCGCCCGTCGACCCGTCGGTGGCTCCGCCGGTGGTCCCGGCGACGGCCGTGCCCAGGTCCGCGAGCCGGCCCTGGCGCAGGCAGGCGACGGCGCTCCCGTCCGGCCCGGACAGGTCCAGCTCGACGGCCGCCGCGTCCGGGCCGCCGTCGCCGGCGCAGCCGTCCGTGCGCAGCGCGGTCACGGCGTACCCGTCGGGCAGCGCGGCGGGCGCGGACCAGCCGTGGTCGGCCAGCCAGGCGAGTGCGTCGGCGGTGGCCGCGCGGCCGGCCGCCACGTCGTGCCCGCCCGGCTCGGCGTCCGCCAGCAGCGTCAGTGCCGCGACCCGCGACGGGTCCGGGCTCACGACGGGGGCCTGCCCCAGCACGAACAGCGCGACGCCGAGCACGCCGACGCCGCCCGCCCCCGCGGCGACCAGCCGCCGGGTCCGGTGCCGCCGTCGGGAGCCCAGGTCGCCGGAGAGGGACGGCTCCCACGCCCGGGGCCGCTCCCAGTCCGCGGACCGGCCGCGGTCGCGCAGCGGGTCGCCGGTCGCCGACGGGATGGACGCCGACAGCGCGAGCAGGCGGTTCGTGAGCTCCGGGTCGGGCGCGACGTCGCAGGCTGCCGCGAGCGCGCGGTGCGCGGCCCGGGCCGCGTCGAGCTCGGTCGCGCACCGGGGGCAGCCCGCGACGTGCGCGAGCGCCCGCTCGGTCGCCGCGGCGTCGAGCTGGCCGTCGGCCAGGTCGCTCACCCAGGCCCCGAGGTGCCCGGACCCGGCGTACCCCGTCACGACGCCGCCCCGCCGTTCGCGTCCCGCGCGGTCACCTCCGCGCGCCGGTGCTCCAGCGCGTCGCGGAGCTGCGCACGGGCGCGGTGGATGCGGGAGCGGACCGTGCCGAGCTTGATGCCCAGCGTGACGGCGATCTCCTCGTAGCTGAGGCCCTCGATGTCGCACAGGACGACCGCGGCGCGGTACTCCGGGCGCAGCGCGTCGAGCGCGGCCTGCACGTCGTGGTCCAGGTTGGCGTGCTCGAACCCGCGCTCGGGGCGACCGTGGTCCTCGGGGGCCGCCACGCGGGCGGCGTCGTCGCCCATCGCCTCCATACGGATGCGCTTCTTGCGCCGCACCTGGTCCAGGAACAGGTTCGTCGTGATGCGGTGCAGCCACCCCTCGAACGTGCCGGGGGTGTAGCTGGAGAGCGACCGGAACACGCGCAGGAACGTCTCCTGGGTGAGGTCCTCGGCGTCCTGCCGGTTGCCGCTCAGCCGGTACGCGAGCCGGTACACGCGCGCCGAGTGCTCGCGCACGATCTCGTCCCACGTCGGGGGCGTCCATCCCGTCGCGGACGCGGCGTCCTCGGGCGCGCCGGAGGTCGCCTCGGCGGGGGCCTCGGGCACGTCCTGCACGGGAGCGGGGGCGGTCGTCATCATCACCATCGTCCCACGGCAACGTCCGGGCGCGCCGCGGCGTTCCCGCGTACGATCACCGCAGCACCACCCGCGCCGGCCGTCCGCCGGCGACCCCGCCGTGGAGGACCGCCATCACCACCGACGTCGACGCCCGCAGCGGTCGCACCGCAGCCTGGGCCTACAGCGAGTCCTTCGTCCCCGAGGACGAGGTGCTGCTCCGTGCCCGCGAGCGCGCGGCGGAGCTCGGCTGCGGGGCCGTCTCCCCCGGCACGGGGGCGCTGCTGCAGGTCGTGGCCGCGGCGCTCGGCGCCCGGGCCGTCGTCGAGGTCGGCACGGGCACCGGCGTCGCCGCCCTCTGGCTCCTGCGCGGCATGCCCGCCGACGGCGTGCTCACGACCATCGACGCCGAGCTCGAGCACCAGCGCGCCGCGAAGCGGGCCTTCGCCGAGGCCGGGATCGCGCCGGGCCGCACCCGCGCCATCCCCGGCCGGCCGGCCGACGTCCTGCCCCGGCTGACCGACGGCGCGTACGACCTCGTGCTCGTCGGGGCGGAGCCGCACTCCTATCCCGAGTACGTCGAGGCCGGCCTGCGGCTGCTGCGCCCCGGCGGCGTCCTCGCCGTCGACGGCGCGCTCCACGGCGGGCGCGTGCCCGATCCCGCGCGGCGCGACGAGGTGACCACCGTGGTGCGCGACGTCGGGCGCGCGCTGCGCTCCGACGACCGGGTGCTGTCCGCCCTGGCCCCGTCGGGGGACGGCCTGCTGCTCGCCGTACGGCGCTGAGACACGGCGGGCGCCGGGCGAC
>NZ_JBHXAW010000363.1:0-3624 GCF_042726645.1 Isoptericola sp. NPDC060257 | reverse complement strand
GTGCCCCGGCACGGTCGGCGGACCGCCGTCCGGAGCGCCGCGGCAGGTCCGCCGTGTGGCGCAAGCGGGCGGAGATCGCCCTGTTCGTGACGCCGGCGCTCGCGCTGCTCGTCGCGTTCGTCGTCGTCCCCGTGGCCACCGCCGTGCAGATGTCGCTGTACAGGTGGAAGGGCTTCGGGCCGATGGTCGACTTCGTCGGCCTGCGCAACTACGTGTCGGTGCTGACCAACGAGGTCTTCACGGACGCCGTCGTGCACAACCTCGTCATCGTGGTGGGCTCGATCCTGCTGCAGCTCCCGCTGGGGCTCGCGATCGCGCTGCTGCTCAACCGCAAGATGTGGGGCCAGGGCCTGCTGCGCACCATCATCTTCGTGCCGTACGTGCTGGCGGAGGTCATCGCCGGCGTCGTGTGGTTCCAGCTGCTGCAGCCGGAGTACGGCGTCATCGACACGATGCTCGCCGCCGTGGGCCTGCACGGGCCGGAGCAGGGCTTCCTCGGCACGCCCGAGTACGCGTTGTGGACCGTGCTCGTGGTGCTCACCTGGAAGTACCTCGGCCTCGCCGTGATCCTCTTCCTCGCGGGGCTGCAGGGCGTGCCCGACGAGCTCTACGAGGCCGCCCAGCTCGACGGCGCCTCCTGGTGGCAGGTGCAGCGGCGCATCACCATCCCGCTGCTCGGCCCGACCATGCGCACGTGGGGCTTCCTGTCGATGATCGGCTCGCTCCAGCTCTTCGACATGGTGTGGATCCTCACCGGCGGCGGGCCCGCCAATGCCACGACGACCATGGCGACGTTCCTCGTCAACGAGGGCACCAAGCGGCAGAACTTCGGCATCGCCGGCGCCGCCTCCGTGGTGCTGTTCGTCATCGCGCTGGTGCTCGCGCTCGCGTACCAGAAGTTCATCCTGAGCCGCGACAGCAAGGAGGGCGGCCGATGAGCGCCGTGACGACCCCCGCCCGCACGTCCGGCCCTGCCCCCGCCCGCGGCGGCCGCAGGGCGACGTTCTCCGGCGGGAACCCGCTGGTCTACGCGATCGCGCTGGTCGTGGTGGCGGTGACGCTCGGGCCGGTGCTGTACGGCGTGCTGGGCGGGTTCCGCACCAACGCCCAGCTCGCGGAGGACCCGGCCGGCCTGCCCAGCCCGTGGGTGTGGGACAACTACGCCGGCGTGCTCTCGGCCGACTCGCCGTTCTGGGGCTACTTCCTCAACTCCACGATCATCGCCGTCGTCACGACCGCCGTCGTCGTGGTGTTCGGCATCATGGCCGCCTACCCCCTCGCGCGGTACCGCTTCAAGGGGCGCGAGGCGCTGTTCATGGTGTTCGTGATCGGGCTGCTGTTCCCCGCGACCGTGGCGATCATCCCGCTGTTCATCCTGATCACGCAGAACTACCACATGGGCAACACCTGGTGGGGGGTGGCGCTGCCGCAGGCGGCGTTCGCGCTGCCGATGACGGTCGTCATCCTGCGCCCGTTCCTCCAGGCGCTGCCCACCGAGCTCGAGGAGGCGGCGCAGCTCGACGGCGCCAGCCGCATCGGGTTCTTCTGGCGGATCCTGCTGCCCCTGTCCGGGCCGGGGATGGTGACCGTCGGCGTGCTCGCGTTCGTCGGCTCCTGGAATGCCTACCTCCTGCCCCTGCTGCTGCTGCAGGGCGACATGCGGACGCTGCCCCTCGGTGTCGCCGACTTCTCCTCGGAGCACTCGGCGGACACCGCGGGCGTGTTCGCCTTCACGACGCTGGCGATGATCCCTGCGCTGGTGTTCTTCCTCGCGATGCAGAAGCGCATCGTGAACGGCCTGCAGGGAGCCGTGAAGGGATGACCCAAGGAGAGCACGTGACCCACCCTGTCCCCACGGTGCCGGAGCTGCCGGCGCTGCCCGTGGTGTCCGAGCGCGTGACCGCGCTGCACGCCCGCATGACCCTGGAGGAGAAGCTCGCGCAGCTGGTCGGCTACTGGCTCGACCAGGGCGGCGACGTCGTCGCCCCCATGCAGGGCGAGATGGCCGCAGGCGACGGCGGCCGCCTCGAGGAGGTCACCCGGCACGGCATCGGCCACTACACCCGGGTCTACGGCACGCGGCCGGTGGACCCGGCGGAGCGCGCCGCCTGGCTGTGGGCGGAGCAGCAGCGGCTCCGGCGCGAGACGCGGCTCGGCATCCCCGCCCTCGTGCACGAGGAGTGCCTCACGGGCCTGTCCGCGTGGAAGGCGGCGACGTTCCCCACGCCGCTCGCCTGGGGCGCGTCGTTCGACCCCGACCTCGTGGCCGAGATGGGCGACGTCATCGGGCGGTCCATGCGGGAGCTCGGCATCCACCAGGGCCTCGCGCCCGTGCTCGACGTCGTGCGCGACCCCCGCTGGGGCCGCGTCGACGAGTGCATCGGCGAGGACCCGTACCTCGTCGGCACGGTCGGCACCGCGTACGTGCGAGGCCTGCAGGACGCCGGCGTGCATGCGACGCTCAAGCACTTCGTCGGGTACTCGGCGTCGCGCGCCGGGCGCAACCACGCGCCCGTCTCGGCGGGGCCGCGCGAGATGGCCGACGTCTTCCTGCCGCCGTTCGAGATGGCGGTGCGCGACGGCGGCGTGCGGTCGGTCATGGCGTCGTACGTCGACGTCGACGGCGTGCCGATGCACGCCAGCCCGGAGCACCTCACCGGGATCCTGCGCGACGAGTGGGGCTTCGACGGCACCGTCGTCGCGGACTACTTCGGCGTCGCGTTCCTCGAGGTGATGCACCGGGTCGCCGCCGACCGCGGAGAGGCGGCCGCGCAGGCGCTCGCGGCCGGCCTCGACGTCGAGCTGCCGTCGGGCGACGCGTACCTCGAGCCGCTCGCGGAGGTCGTCCGTGCGGGCGGCCTGGACGAGCGGTACGTGGACCGCGCCGTGCTGCGCGCCCTCGCGCAGAAGGAGGAGCTCGGCCTGCTCGACGACGACGCCTTCGCCGGCGAGCCGCCCGCCGTGGTCGACCTGGACTCGCCCGACCACCGCGACGTGGCGCGCCGCCTGGCGGAGGAGTCGCTCGTGCTCCTCGGCAACGACGGCGTGCTGCCGCTGACGGGGTGGAGCGCCGCGCCGTCGCGCGTCGCCGTCGTCGGCCCCAACGCTCACCGCAGCGACGCGCTCATGGGCTGCTACTCGTTCGCCAACCACGTGCTGGCGCACCACCCCGAGGTGCCGAAGGGCTTCCACATCCCCACCGTGTTCGAGTCGCTCGGCGGCGCGTTCCGCACCGCGGGCCTGCCGCAGCCCGAGCTCGTGCACGCCGCGGGCTGCGACGTCGAGGGCGAGGACACGTCCGGCTTCGCCGAGGCGGTCGCCGCCGCGTCGTCGGCGGACGTCGCCGTCGTCGTCGTGGGCGACCACGCGGGCCTGTTCGGCCGCGGGACCGTGGGCGAGGGCAACGACGCGGAGTCGCTGGAGCTGCCCGGCGTGCAGCGCGGGCTCGTCGAGGCCGTGCTCGCCACCGGCACCCCGGTCGTCATGGTGGTGCTCAGCGGCCGGCCGTACGCGATCGACTGGGCGCTCGACGTCGCGGGCGACTCCGACGACCGGCGCCCGGGCGCGGTGCTCCAGGCGTTCTTCCCCGGCGAGGAGGGCGGCACGGCCGTCGCCGCGGCGGGC
>NZ_JBHXAW010000362.1:0-3693 GCF_042726645.1 Isoptericola sp. NPDC060257 | reverse complement strand
GGCCTGGACCGCCGCGCCGGCGTCCGTGCCCGACCATCTCGTCAACCTGCGCGACGTCGCGACGGCCGCCCCGGGCCTGGTGCCCGGGGCGTTGCTGCGTTCCGACGCGCCCCGGTCGGGCGACGTCGCCCCGGCCGACGTGGTGTGGCCGCCCCGCACGGTGCTCGACCTGCGCGACCCGGGGGAGAACGGCGAGCCGCACCCGCTCACGGGCGTCGCCCACGTCGTCCCGCTGCCCCTGCTGGACGGCACGGCGATGCAGGGCGCCACCGCGCCGGCGCCGGTGCCCGGCCTCGGGGAGCTGTACCTGCAGATGCTCGAGGGCGTGGGCGCCGGGCACCTCGTGGAGGCGGTGCGGCTGATCGCCGTCGACGACGCGCCGGTGCTCGTGCACTGCACCGCCGGCAAGGACCGCACGGGGGTGACCGTCGCGCTGGTGCTGGCCCTGCTGGGCGTGGACCGGGACGCGATCGTCGCCGACTACGAGCGGACCGGCCCCCACATGCGAGACGTCCTGGCGCGTGCCGCCGTCACCGCGAACCTCGCCGTCCCCGACGCGCACGTGCTCGCGAAGCTGCCGCCCGAGCTGGTCACCGCTCCGGGCTGGGCGATCGAGACGGTGCTCGACCGGTTCGCCGAGCACGACGGCGGCGCACCGGGGTGGTTCCGTGCGCACGGCGGCGGCGCCGAGACGCTGGACGCGCTGCGGTCCCGTCTCCTCGACGGCTGATCCGGCCCCGGGCACGCGTCGAGCCTGCCGGGACGGGTCCCGACAGGCTCGGCCGACGTCGCGGGCTTGCGCCGACGGCGTCTCAGGAGCGCGTGTCGCGCCAGCGGACGAAGTCCTCCGAGTAGCGGTGCAGCAGCGTCGCGAGCTGCGCGACGTCGGCCTCGTCCCAGTCGCCGAACGCGTCCTTGTACATCTCGATGCGACGGTCGCGGGCCCGGGCGAAGCGCTGGGCGCCGTCGGCGGTCAGGGTGATCCGCTGGCCGCGGGTGTCCTCCGGGTCCACCTCGCGGTGCACGAGGCCGAGCTCCACCAGACGGCTGAGCTGTCGGGACACGGTGGCACGACCGACGCCGAAGTGTGCGGCGAGGTCGGAGCCGCGGATCCCGGGATGGGAGTCGATGTGCGCGAGGATCGGGTAGGCCGACGCCTCGAGCTCGGGATGCACCCGCCGGGCGGTCTGGGCCGCCGACGACTGGGCGCGGCGGATCAGGACCCGGATCTCGCGTTCGAGGGCACCGAACGGGTCGGTGGCCGGGTCGGGCAGGGGCTGGGCGGCGACGTCGTGCATGCGCCCATCATGAGGCTTCGCCGAGGCAAACGGGAGTGGCCTAGCAGGCGAACTTGCACCCGGACGGCGTCTCAGCGGGTGAAATCGACCCCGTCCGGGTGCTGGGCCGGTGTCAGGCCCGTTCGGCGACCGGAGCGGCGACGTCCTGCTCGGCCGACTTCTCCTCGTCGAGCACCTGCTCGATGCCGGAGCGCTGGCCCAGCGGGATCTCCTTCATGAAGAGCACCGCGATCAGCGAGACGACGGCCATCGGCACGGCGTACAGGAAGATCGTCGTGATGCCGTCGGCGTAGGCGCCCTCGACCACCGTCTGCACGGGGGCGGGCAGCGAGGCCAGGTCCGGGACCGCGCCCGAACCGGCACCCATCGCGTCGGAGGCGATGCCGAGCTTCGCCAGGCCGGTGGAGAGGTCCGTCTTGATCTGAGCGGCCATCACGGCGCCGAGCGCCGAGACGCCGATCGCGCCGCCCAGCGAGCGGAAGAACGCGACGCCGGAGGTACCGGCACCCATCTCGTGCACGTCGAGGGTGTTCTGCGTGGCGAGCACGAGGTTCTGCATCAGGGCGCCCACCGACAGGCCGAGGCCGAACAGGAAGACGGAGATGAGCACGAAGCTCGTGTCCACCTCGATGGTCGACAGGCCGAACAGCGAACCGGTCAGGAGGACGGCGCCGCCCACCATGATCGCCTTGTACCGGCCGGTGTTCGAGATGATCCGGCCGAGCACGATGCCTGCGAGCATCGTGCCGACCACCATCGGGATGGTGAGCAGGCCGGACTCGGTCGGCGTCTTGCCGCGGGCGAGCTGGAAGTACTGGCTGAGGAAGACCGCGGTGCCGAACATGGCGACGCCGACGGACGCCGAGGCGACCACGGCGAGCACGAACGTGCGGTTCTTGAACAGGTGCAGCGGGATGATCGGCTCGGCGGCGTTCTTCTCGACGAAGCCGACGACGACGAGCGCCAGCAGGGCGCCGCCGACCATCGCGCCGGTCTGCCACGACAGCCACTCGAACTGGTCGCCGGCGAAGGTGACCCACAGGAGCAGCAGCGCCACGGCGACCGCGATGAGGCCGGCGCCGGCGTAGTCGATCTTCACCTCGCGCTTGGCCAGCGCGGGCAGGTGCAGCGTCTTCTGCAGCACGATGAACGCGGCGACGGCGAACGGGACGCCGACGAAGAACGTCCAGCGCCAGCCGATCGAGTCGGTGAGCACACCGCCGAGCAGCGGGCCGCCGATCTGCGCGACGGCCATGACGCCGCCCATGAGGCCCATGTACTTGCCGCGCTCGCGCGGGCTGATGATGTCCGCCATCAGGACGGTCGCGAGGGCGGTGAGGCCGCCGGCGCCGATGCCCTGCAGGGCACGGAAGCCGATGAGCATTTCGATGTTCTGCGACAGGCCGGCCGCGGCGGCGGAGACCACCGTGATCGCGAGGGCGACCTGCATGAGGACCTTGCGGTTGGTGAGGTCGGCGAGCTTGCCCCACAGCGGGGTCGAGATCGTCATCGTCAGCAGCATCGCGGTGACGACCCAGGTGTAGGAGTGCTGGGAGCCGCCGAGCTCGCTGACGATCTTGGGCAGCGAGGTCGAGACGATGGTGGTGGCCAGCAGCGAGACGAAGACGCCGAGGAGGATGCCCGAGAGGGCCTCGAGCACCTCGCGGCGGGTCATCGCCGGGGCCGGCGTGGCGGAGAGGCCCGGCGTGGCGGCCGCCGGGGTGGGGGACTGACTCATCGGGCGGGGATCTCCTCCTGCGCCGTGGCGCGGTCGTGGGTCGTGGTGAGTGCGGCCGCGACGCTGCGGATCCGGGAGATGGCGTCGGCGAGGTCGTCGTCCGACCAGTCGGAGAACGACTCGGAGACGAGGTCGTCGATGCGTTCGAAGGAGGCCTCCGCGAACTCGCGGCCGGCGTCCGTCAGGGCGAGGTAGCGGGCGCGCCGGTCGTCGTCGTCGACCGTGCGCTCGACGAGACCGGCGTCGACGAGGGCGCTGATCTGGCGGCTGGCGACGGAGACGTCGACGCGGAGCTTCGCGGCGACGTCGGTGATCTGGACGCGCCCGCACCGCGTGAGCAGGTGCAGGGCCCCGAGGCCGGCCCGGGGGAGGTCCAGGTCGCGCGCCACGCGCATGGCGGCCTCGCGCTGGGCGCGGGAGAGCTCCTCGAGCGTCTCCACGAGCTCACGGGCCGCGGTGCGGTCAACGGGCATGGCAGGGCCTTTGCTGAAAGGGGGTGGGTGCTCGGGGCCGGACGGCCGGAGCGGTGCGGCCCCGAGGGCGGGCCGAGTTGTTGCAGGGTGCAAACATACGCCCGGTGCTTGCAGCAAGCAAGTGTCCTGGTGAGGACTTCACCCGGTGGACGACGACGGCCCGCGACGCCCCGTGGGAGCGTCG
>NZ_JBHXAW010000361.1:0-3758 GCF_042726645.1 Isoptericola sp. NPDC060257 | reverse complement strand
GCGGCCGGCCACCGGCCGCCGCACGACGCCACCGAAAGAACTCCGACTTCTTCGACGACCTCAAGGCCGCCGCAACCGCATGAGCCGCGCGGCACGGACCGCACGACGGCCGCGCCGGCACAGCCAGATCCCCAGGAGGACAGCATGAACACGCGCCACACCCGACGAATCGCCGCCGCCGGCGGCACCCTCGCCCTCGCCCTCTCCCTCGCCGCCTGCGGCTCGGACGACGGCGGCAGCAGCAGCTCGGACGGCGGTGACGAGAAGGAGATCACGATCGGCATCCCGTCCGGCTGGGACGAGGGCATCGCCGTCTCGAACCTCTGGGCCAAGGTGCTCGAGGAGAAGGGCTACGAGGTCGAGACCAAGACCGCCGACATCGGCGTGGTCTTCACCGGCCTCGCGGGAGGCGACATGGACGTGCTGTTCGACACGTGGCTCCCGATCACCCACGCCGACTACGTCGAGAAGTTCGGCGACGACATCTCCGACCTCGGCACCTGGTACGACGACGCCAAGCTCACCATCGCGGTGAACGAGGACTCGCCGGCCCAGACCATCGGCGACCTCGCCAAGTACGCCGACGACTACGGCAACAAGCTGGTCGGCATCGAGGCCGGCGCGGGGCTCACCAAGGTGACCAAGGAGAACGCCATCCCGACCTACGGTCTGGAGGGCCTCGACTACACGATCTCGTCGACGCCGGCGATGCTCGCCGAGCTCAAGGGCGCCGCCGACAAGGGCAACAACATCGCCGTCACGCTGTGGCGCCCGCACTGGGCCTACGACGAGTTCCCCGTCCGGGACCTCGAGGACCCCGAGGGCGCGATGGGCGACGCCGAGGCGATCCACACGTACGGCACCTCGGACTTCGCGGACCGCTACCCGGAGCTCGCCGGCTGGCTGAAGGACTTCACCCTCGACGACGAGCAGCTGTTCTCGCTGGAGAACCTCATGTTCAACGACGAGGAGTACGCGGACGACCCCGAGGCCGCCGTCGAGGCATGGCTCAAGGACAACCCGGACTTCGTCGACCAGGTCACCGGCGGCGCTGCCGCCGGCGACTCCGCGGAGTGACCCCCGCGGCGAGGTAGCTCCGTGCACGCCGAGGCAGCACCGTCCCCGTGGGCGGTGCTGCCTCGGCGTCTCCCGGCCCCCTCGGTACGGTGACCCGGTGCCCTCTTCGTTCCTCGGACCGCTCGGCCGCGACCGGGACCGGCTGCACCTGGTCCTCATGCTCGCCCTGACGTTCTCCACCGGCATCGCCGACGCCGTCGGCTATCTCGGCCTCGACCGGGTGTTCACCGGCAACATGACGGGCAACGTCGTCATCCTCGGGATGGCGCTCGCCGGAGGCGACGACCTCCCCGTCGCCGGGCCGCTGCTCGCGCTGGGCACGTTCATGGCCGGGGCGGCGCTGGCCGGCGTCGTGCTGCGGCCCGTGCAGGTGGGGTGGACGGCCCGCACCACCGGGATGTTCGCGACCGTCGGGGCCCTGCTGGCGGCGATCACGGTGCTGCTCGCCGTCTCGGGCGACGACCTGCCGCACGCCGTGCAGCTCACCGTGACCGGGCTGCTGGCCCTCGCGATGGGCACGCAGGCGGCGACGGCGCGTCATCTGTCGGTCAAGGACGTCACGACGGTCGTCGTCACGTCGACCATCACCGGCCTGGCCGCCGACTCCCGCCTCGCCGGCGGGCACGGCACGAACTCCGGGCGGCGCATCGCCGCGATCGCCCTCATCTGCGCCGGTGCCGCCGCCGGCGCCCTGCTGCTGCAGGGCCATCTGGCGTGGGGCGTGGGCGTGAGCGCCGTGCTGACGCTCCTCGTCGCCGCTCTCGGACACACCACGGAGGACCCTCGATGACGTTCACTCCCCCGACCCCCCACCCCACGCGCCCCGACCTGCGCGGCACGTTCGGGATGGCCGCCTCCACGCACTGGCTGGCGAGCGCGAGCGCCCAGTCGGTGCTGGAGCGGGGCGGCACCGCGTTCGACGCGGCCGTCGCGGGCGCGTTCGTGCTGCACGTCGTCGAGCCGCACCTCAACGGCCCCGGCGGGGACATGACGGCGATCCTCGCGACGGCGGACGAGCCCGCGCGACCTCGGGTGCTGGTGGGCCAGGGCCCGGCGCCGGCCGGGGCGACGATCGCGCACTACCGCGACGCCGAGGGGCTGGACCTCGTGCCCGGCTCCGGCGCGCTGGCGGCCGCCGTGCCGGGCGCCGTCGACGCGTGGCTCCTGCTGCTGCGCGACCACGGCACGTGGACCGTGGCCGACGTCCTCGCCCCCGCGATCGGGTACGCGCGCGACGGCCACCCGGTGCTGGCCGCCGTGTGCCGCACGATCGAGGGCGTCGCCGGGCTCTTCTCCGAGCACTGGCCCACGTCGGCGGAGCGCTGGCTGCCCGGCGGGCGCGCCCCGCGGCCCGGCGAGCTCCTCACCAACCCCGAGCTGGCGGCCGTGCTCGCGCGCCTCGTCGCCGCCGAGGCCGACGCCGCCGCGGACGGTGCCGACCGGGCCGGCGCGGTGGACGCCGCCCGAGCCGCGTGGGGGGCCGTCGTCGGCGAGGCGGTCGAGGACTTCGTGCGCACGCCGCACCGGCACGCCGACGGCCGCGACCACGCGGGGGTGATCACCGCGGCGGACGTCGCGGGGTTCGAGGCGACGTTCGAGGACGCCACGACCATCGACTTCCGCGGGTACACCGTGGCCAAGACCGGGGCCTGGGGGCAGGGCCCGGCGCTGCTGGAGGCGCTGCGCATCCTCGACGGGTTCGACGACGCGCGGCTCGACCCGTCGACCGAGCTCGGCGCGCACACGGTGCTCGAGGCGCTCAAGCTCGCCCTCGCCGACCGCGACACCTGGTACGGGGACGGCGACCGCGGAGGCGGCGTGCCCCTCGACGTCCTGCTCTCCTCCGAGTACGCCGCCGCCCGCCGCGCCCTGATCGGCGAGCGCGCGTCCCACGACGTCCGCCCCGGCGACGTCGCGGGCCGCGGCACCCCGGCGACGCCGCCCCTGCGCACGTCGTACGCCACGGACGTCCCGGCCGCCGCCCTGCCCGGCGCCCCGGCCGGCGGCCCCGCGGCCGGCGTCGGCGAGCCGACCGTCGTCGTCGGGGCGACAGCGCCCCTGAACGGCGACGGCCTCGAGACCGACGCCACGGGCGCGACCCGCGGCGACACGTGCCACCTGGACGTCGTCGACCGCTGGGGCAACATGATCAGCGCGACGCCGTCGGGCGGCTGGCTGCAGTCCTCCCCCACGGTGCCCGGCCTCGGCTTCGCCCTGGGCACCCGGCTGCAGATGACGTGGCTGGACGAGGCGTCCCCGTCCGCCCTGACGCCCGGCCGCAGGCCCCGCACCACGCTCACCCCGACGCTCGTGCTGCGCGACGGCGAGCCCGTGCTCGCGTGCGGGTCGCCGGGCGGCGACCAGCAGGACCAGTGGCAGCTCGCGTTCCTGCTGCGCGTGCTGGTGGGCGGGTACACGCCGCAGGAGGCGATCGACGCCCCGGCCCTGCACACGACGTCCGCGCCGGGCTCGTTCTGGCCGCGCACCTGGACGCCCGGCGGCGCCGTCGTCGAGGACCGGCTCGGCGCCGACGTCCTCGCCGGGCTGGTCGAGCGCGGCCACGTGCTCACGCTCGCGGGCGACTGGGCGCTCGGGCGCCTCAGCGCCGTGTCGCGCGACCCCGCCACCGGCGTGCTCGGCGCGGCGGCGAACCCCCGCGGCGCGCAGGGGTACGCCGCGGG
>NZ_JBHXAW010000360.1:0-3810 GCF_042726645.1 Isoptericola sp. NPDC060257 | reverse complement strand
GTAGTCACACCCGAAGTGGAGGGCGCCCTGGCGCCCGTGAACGCAACCGTGCGCGCGATTCCCCGACGTGCCGTCAACCGTCAGGAGGCGACTCGGCCGACAACCCGGTCGAGCGCCGCGACCGCGTCGTCCAGCACGGACTCCTCCACCGTGAGCGCCGGCCGGAACCGCACGGACCGCTCCCCGCACCCGAGGATGAGGAAGCCCTCCGCGTGCAGCCCGGCGAGGACGGCGTCGCGCACGGCCCGCGACGGCAGCGACACGGCGCACATGAGCCCCCGGCCGCGGGGGTCGGAGACGACGCCGGGGTGCGCGGCGGCGAGCGTCTCGAGCCGCGCGAGCAGCCCGGCGCCCACCTGCGCGGCGCGCTCGATCAGCCCCTCGGCCTCGATCACCTCGAGGATGCGGCGCGAGCGGACCATGTCGGCGAGGTTGCCGCCCCAGGTGGAGTTGATGCGGGAGGAGACGTGGAAGACGTTGTCGTCGATCTCGTCGACGCGTCCGCCGGCCATGACGCCGCACACCTGGGCCTTCTTGCCGAAGGCGACGACGTCGGGCTGCACGCCGAGCTGCTGGTAGGCCCACGCCGTCCCGGTCATGCCGACTCCGGTCTGCACCTCGTCCAGCACGAACAGGGCGTCGTGCTCGTGGCACAGGGCCTGCATGGCCTGGAGGAACTCGGCGCGCAGGTGGTGGTCGCCGCCCTCCCCCTGGATCGGTTCGGCGACGAAGCAGGCGATGTCGTGCGGGTGCGCCTCGAACGCGGCGCGGGCCTCGGCGAGCGCCCGTGCCTCGAGCGCCTCGACGTCGCGGAGCCCGCCGTCGGCGTCGCGACCGGGGTAGGGCGAGCTGATGCGCGGCCAGTCGAACTTGGGGAAGCGGGCGACCTTGCCCGGCTCGGTGTTGGTGAGGGACATGGTGTAGCCGGAGCGGCCGTGGAACGCGTGCTGCAGGTGCAGCACCCGGGTGCCCAGCTCGGGCGAGCGGCCGTGCGCCTCGTTGTGCCGCGACTTCCAGTCGAACGCGACCTTGAGCGCGTTCTCGACGGCGAGGGCGCCGCCGTCGACGAAGAAGAGGTGCGGGAGGGCGGGGTCGCCGAGGACGCGGGCGAACGCGTCGACGAAGCGAGCGAGCTCGACGGTGTAGACGTCGGAGTTGGACGGCTTGTTGATCGCGGCGCGGGTGAGCTCCTCGCGGAACAGCGGGTCGCGGAACAGAGCGGGGTGGTTCATGCCCAGGGGGTTGGAGGCGAAGAAGGTGAACAGGTCGGTCCACTCGCGTCCGTCGCGGGCGTCGACGAGGGTCGAGCCGTGCGAGCGGTCGAGGTCGAGCACGAGGTCGAAGCCGTCGACGAGCAGGTGCTCGCGCAGCGACTCGAGGACGGCGGTGGCCTCGATCGAGCCGCCGACGCTGGGGGCTGTGCGCTGAGAGATTGTCTCGGTCATACCCCGACGGTAGAGGAGAACTTCCTGCCGAACCAGAGTGATGCCGAAAGAATTCTTGTCAGTGTGCCAGCGGACGCCCCTCGAAGTACGTCCGGAGCACCACGGTGGAGCGCGTCGACACGCTCGCCTCGCGGCGGATGACGCCGAGCAGGTCCTCCAGCGCGGACGGCGACGGCACCCGCACCAGCAGCAGGTAGTTCGCGTTGCCCGCGACGGACCAGCACGCCTCGATCCCCGGCACGTCGCGCAGCCGGTCGGGGGCGTCGTCGGCCTGCGACTGGTCCAGCGGCGTGATCTCCACGTACGCCGCGATGGGCAGCCCCACGGCGTCGGGGTCGACAACGGCGCGGTAGCCGGTGATCACGCGCCGCGCCTCCAGCTTGCGCACCCGAGCCTGCACGGCGGACTGTGACAGCCCCGTCACGCCAGCGAGCGCCGCCAGGGTCGCGCGCCCGTCCTCGCGCAGCGCGCGCACGAGCGCCCGGTCGACGTCGTCCAGCGTGCCCTCGCTCATCCCGCCACCTCGGCGGACTCCAACCAGGCCATCTCGAGCTCCTCCTTCTCGGCGCCGAGCTCCCGGAGGCGCTCGTCGAGGGCCGCCACCGCGGCGTAGTCCGTCGGGTCGGCGGCGATCTGCTCGTGCAGAGTGTTCTCCTCGTCCGCGATCCGAGCCAACCTCCGCTCAATCCGTGAGATTTCCTTCTTGGCGGCGCGCACCTCTGCCGCGGAGGCCCCCGACGGCGTCGTCGCAGGTCGCGCTGCGGACGCCGCGGCCCCCGCAGCGGTCGGCGGGGCACCCACGGGCGCGGCGGCCGAGGACGCGTCCGAGGCACCCGCCCGCCGCAGCTCGAGGTACTGCTCCACCCCGCCCGGCAGGTCCCGCAGCGCGCCGTCGCCCAGCAGCGCCCACTGCCGGTCGCACACGCGCTCCAGCAGGTACCGGTCGTGCGAGACGACGATCAGCGTGCCGGGCCAGCCGTCCAGCAGGTCCTCGACGGCGGCGAGGGTGTCGGTGTCCAGGTCGTTCGTGGGCTCGTCGAGCAGCAGGACGTTCGGCTCCGAGACGAGCAGCCGCAGCAGCTGGAGACGTCGCCGCTCGCCGCCGGACAGGTCGCGCACGATCGTGTGCGCCCGCTCGCGGGTGAAGCCGAGGCGCTCGGTGAGCTGCCCGGCGGTGAGCTCCTTGCCGTCGACGACGACGGTGCGCTTCTCGCGGTCCACCACCTGGACGGCGGTGAGGTGCGCGACGTCGTCGAGCTCGCCGACGTCCTGGGTCAGCTCCGCGACGTGCACCGTCTTGCCGCGCCGCACCCGACCGGAGTCCGGCTCGCGGCGCCCGGCGAGCAGGGACAGCAGCGTCGTCTTGCCCGCGCCGTTGACGCCGACCACGCCGTACCGGTCGCCGGGGCCGAGGCGCCACGTGACGTCGTCGAGCAGCACGCGGCGCTCCCCCGGGCCGTCCGACACGTGGTCCGCTCCGGCGGGCCGTGCGTCCGACACGCGGGCGGGGACGGTGACGGTCACGTCCTCGAGGTCGAGCACGTCCTTGCCGAGGCGGCGGGTGGCCATCTGCGTGAGCTCGAGGGTGTCCCGCGGGGGCGGCTCGTCGTCGATGAGCGCGGCCGCGGCGTCGAGCCGGAACTTGGGCTTGGACGTGCGGGCGGGCGCACCGCGCTTGAGCCACGCGAGCTCCTTGCGCAGCAGGTTGTTGCGCTTCTCGGCCGCCGTGGCGGCCTGCCGGGCCCGCTCGGCGCGCGCCAGGATGTAGGCCGCGTACCCGCCGTCGTACCCGTCGACGCCGCCGGACCCGTCGCCGCGCACCTCCCACGTGCGGGAGCAGACCGCGTCGAGGAACCAGCGGTCGTGAGTGACGACGACCAGCGCCCCGGTGGCACCCGGCCGGCCGTAGCGGGCGGACAGGTGCTCGGCCAGCCAGGCGACGCCCTCGACGTCGAGGTGGTTCGTGGGCTCGTCGAGCAGCAGCACGTCCGGGTCCTCGACGAGGAGCGCGGCGAGCGCCACGCGGCGGCGCTGCCCGCCCGACAGGGTCGACGCCGGCTGGTCCAGGTCGAGGTCCGCCAGCAGGCCGGCGTGCACGGTGCGGATGCGGGCGTCGGACGCCCACTCGTGCGTCGCGTCGTCGCCGTGCACCAGGTCGCGGATCGTCGCCGCGTCGTCGTCGACGTCGCGCTGCACGAGCATGCCGAGGCGCGAGCCTCCGACCCGGGTGACACGACCGGCGTCGGGCGCCTGCGTGCCCGCGAGCAGGCGCAGCAGCGTCGACTTGCCCGCCCCGTTGGGGCCGACGACGCCGATGCGGTCGCCGTCGTCGAGCCCGAGCGAGACGTCGGCCAGGAGGGTGCTG
>NZ_JBHXAW010000359.1:0-3811 GCF_042726645.1 Isoptericola sp. NPDC060257 | reverse complement strand
CCGAGGCTCACGACGAGGGACCTCAGCCGCCGCGCCTCCGCCATCCCCCGCTCGCCGTCGGCGCGCTGGATGCCCATGACCGCGATCGTGCCGCCCGGTGCGTCAGGCCGTGCGGGCCGGACGACGGTCGGTGCGGGGCCGCTCCGTGCGCGGGGCGCGTCGCTCCGGCGCGCCCTTGTCGACGGAGATGCGGAGCGCCTTGCCGGCCACGTGGGCGCGGCCGATCCGGTTCATGTCGGCGTCGTCGAGCGGCCGCGTGATGTCGACCAGCGAGAAGTTGCCGAAGATGTCGATCTTGCCGATGTCGCTGCCCGACAGGCCGCCCTCGTGCGTGAGCGCCCCGACGATGCCACGCGGCTGCGCGCCGTGCGTGTGCCCGACGGAGATGCGGTAGCGCGTGCCGGCGGCGGGACGGCGGATGCCGCGGCCGCGGTCGTCGCGGTCCGAGCGGGGGTGGCGGCCGGTGCGGTCGCCGTCGCGCTCGGTCCGCTCGGCGCGGTGCGTCTCACGGGTGCGCCCGCCCTTGGCCTCGGCCCGCTCGCGCTCGTGCTCCTCCTGGGCCGCGCGCTGCTGGGGGCCGTCGTCCCCGACCGCGAGCGCCAGGAGGGCGGCCGCGATCTGGAGGGCGTCGTCGCCACCCTCGGCGGGGGCCGGCGTGCCGTCGGCCTCCGCGGCGTCCGACGCGGAGGCCGCGCGCTCCTGGAGCATCCGGGTGTACAGGTCGAGGCGGCCGGCCTCGATGCGCGTGCCGACGGCGTCGAGGAGGCGACGGGCGCGGTGCTCCGAGACGTCGCGGGGCGAGGGGATCTCGACCTCGGCGAGCGTCGTGCGGATGGTCCGCTCGATGTGCTTGAGCTTGCCGCGCTCGTGGGGCGTGACGAACGACAGGGCACGGCCGGTACGCCCGGCGCGGCCGGTGCGCCCGATGCGGTGCACGTAGGCCTCCGGCTCGCGGGGGATGTCGAAGTTGACGACGAGGCCGATGCGGTCGACGTCGAGACCGCGGGCTGCGACGTCCGTGGCGACGAGCACGTCGAGGGCGCCGGACTTGAGGCGCTCGACGATCTTCTCGCGCTCCTTCTGTGCGACGTCGCCGGAGATGGTGGCGGCGGAGGTGCCGCGCTCCACGAGGGCGGCGCCGACCTCCTCGGCGTCCTTGCGGGTGCGGGTGAAGACGATGGTGGCGTCGGCGTCGGAGGTGGCGAGCACCCGGACGAGGGAACCGATCTTGTGCCGGAAGGGCACGACGGCGTAGGTCTGCTCGACGGTCGACACGGTGGAGGACTGACGGGAGACGGCGATCGCGACGGGGTCGGTGAGGTGGGTCTCGGCGACGGCGCGGATGGCGGGCGGCATGGTCGCGGAGAACAGGGCGACCTGTCGCTTCGCGGGCGCCTGGCCGAAGATCGTCTCGACGTCCTCGGCGAAGCCCATGCGGAGCATCTCGTCGGCCTCGTCGAGGACCAGGAACTTGACGCCGTCGAGGGAGAGGGTGCCCCGCTCGAGGTGGTCCATCACGCGGCCGGGGGTGCCGACGACGACGTGCACGCCGTCGCGCAGGGCGCGCTGCTGCGGCTGGTAGGGGGAGCCGCCGTACACGGAGGTGACGCGCACCCCGGGCAGGTGGGTGGCGAACGACTCGACGGCCTCGGCGACCTGGAGCGCGAGCTCGCGGGTGGGGGCGAGGACGAGGGCCTGCACGTGCCCGCCGGCGACGGAGGCCTGCGGGTCGAGGGCCGCGAGCAGCGGGATGCCGAAGGCGGCGGTCTTGCCGGTGCCGGTCTGGGCGACGCCGGTGATGTCGCGGCCGGCGAGGAGCTCGGGGATGGCGCGCGCCTGGATGGGCGACGGCGTCGTGAACCCGAGGTCGTCGACGGCGGCCTGCAGCGGCGCGGGGAGGCCGAGGTCGGCGAACGTGGGCTCCTGCCCGGTGGTCTGCCCGGAGGTGGGCTCGCTGGGCAGGGTGGAGTCAGGGGTGCTCAAGAGGGGGTCACCGTTCTGTGGGTGGTGGGGGAGGAGTCCTGCACCGCCGAGGAGGCGGCACGGTCGCTCGGTCCCGGACACACACCAAGCCCCGCTCTGAGCGGGGCACAACGAACACGCGGGAGGCACGACGAACTCCGAAGGTGGTCACAGTCTACCGGCCAGGGCCGGAAGTGGTCCGGCGGGTGCCGGTGAGTTCGGCCACTGGGCGCAGGGGGCGTGCGTAGGATGTGCCCCGTGCAGGAGGGCCAGGAGATCAGCAGCCGGGTCTTCACGATCCCAAACCTGGTGAGCTTGCTGCGTCTGGCCCTGGTGCCCGTGTTCGCGGTGCTGATCGTGGTGGGCGAGGACGTGTGGGCCCTCGCCGTCCTGGCCTTCTCAGGCTTCACGGACTGGCTGGACGGCGTGCTGGCGCGGCGGCTGCACCAGGTGACGCGGCTGGGGCAGATGCTCGACCCGGCGGCGGACCGCCTCTTCATCTTCGTCACCCTGATCGGCCTGACCTGGCGCGACGTGATCCCGCTGTGGATCCTCGTGGTGATCGTGGCCCGGGACGTGATGCTCGCGTGCCTGCTGCCGCCGCTGGCGCGGCACGGGTACGGGCCGCTGCCGGTGAGCTTCGTGGGCAAGGCCGGGACGTTCGCGCTCCTGTACGCGTTCCCGCTGCTCCTCCTGGCGACGATGCCGGGTGGGGTCGGTGCGGCGGCGCACGTCGTGGGCTGGGCGTTCACGTGGTGGGGCGTCGGCCTGTACTGGGTGGCGGGCGTGCAGTACCTGCGGCAGGCGCGCGAGCTGCTGGTGGCCGCGAGCGCCGGGCCCGACGTCGAGGGCTCGGGAGGCGAGGCGTGACGGCGCCGGTGCGCGCGCCGGGGCGCCGTCGCCCGGACGAGTCGATGACCCTGCTGGTCGAGGTGATGGAGAAGCCTCTCGACCCGGGGTACGCGGAGGAGGCCGAGCGGCGCGCGGAGGCGGCGCGGGCCGGGCGCCCGACGGGACGCCGGGGGCTCTCCGTCGTGCTCCTGCTGCTGCTGGCCGCGCTGCTGGGCCTGCTGACCGTGTCCGCGGCGCGCCAGCTGCGAGCGCCCCAGGCCGAGGTGGCGGCGGCGCGCGAGGTGCTGGAGACGCAGATCGTGGACCGGCGCGACGAGGTGGACGTGCTGCAGGCCCGGTCGGTGGCGCTGAGCGACGAGATCGAGGCGTTGCAGCACACCGCTCTCGCCAGCGAGGACCCGGGCCTCCTGCAGACGCTGCAGCGCGACGGCGTGGTGAGCGGGTCGGCGGCGGTCAGCGGTCCGGGCCTGGTGGTCTCCCTGTCCGACGGTGACGCCGCGCAGTCCGAGTCCGACCCCGACGCGAGCGCCCGGGTGCGCGACGCGGACGTGCAGACCGTGGTGAACGCCCTGTGGGCTGCGGGCGCGGAGGCGATCTCGGTGGACGACCAGCGGCTGACGTCGCTGTCCGCGATCCGCAACGCCGGCGACGCCATCCTGGTGGACCTCGTGCCGCTCCCGGGGCCGACCTACACGATCCGGGCGATCGGTGACCCTGACGACATGCAGACCGCGTACGCTCGCTCCGGCGCCCCGGCCTACCTGCAGCTGCTGGGGTCGCGCTACGGGATCCAGTCGAGCGTGACCCCGCAGAGCGACCTGTCGCTGCCGGGCGTGGGGAACCAGACCCTGCGGTACGCGTCGCCGTCGGGTGCGGGGGAGTCCTCGCAGCCGGGCGACGACGCCCAGGGAGCACCGCAGAGCACACCTGAGAGCACATCGCCGGGGACGTCGCAGAGGACGTCGTCGTCGGACACCGAGGAGGAACGCTCATGATC
>NZ_JBHXAW010000358.1:0-3831 GCF_042726645.1 Isoptericola sp. NPDC060257 | reverse complement strand
GCGAGCATCCGCTCGATCGCGTCCTCGAGCTCGGGACCGCTCGCCGGATCGGCGGCCAGCAGCACGTTCCCGCTCTGCAGGACGGTGCGCACCTCCCCGTGACCGCCGTCTCGGAAGCACGCCACGAGGTCGGTCATGGTGACCCGGTGGTGGCCGCCCACGTTGATCCCCCGCAGCAGCGCCACGGACGTCGGGGGGCGCGGGGACGTGGCCATGGGGCCACGGTGGCACGCGCCTCCGACGTGACGGCGGGCCGCGATGCCCAAGACCTGCCCATCCCCGGGCCACGACGCGTCATGAGAATGTCACACGCCGGTCATCCGCCCCACACCATCGCCGCTCACGCTGGGGGCAGGAGGTGGTCCCCATGGCCGAGCAGTACGTCGAGCGCACGTTCGATCGGTACGTCGAGCACGGAGCGGTCCGCGTGCTCTCCCTCTACGAAGGCTTCTTCAGCGGCGGCGCGCGCGTGCTGCACTCGTCGGTCGTGGCCGGCCTGCACGCCCAGGGCCGCCAGCGGCACGCGGCGCTGAGCGTGCACGACGAGGTGCGGCGCGACGCCGCCCTGCAGCGGATGGTCGACGACCGCCGGTACCGGCAGCTCATGGCCGCAGGGGTCCGCGTGACGTCGCTCGGCCGGTCCTCGGACGTGCCCCACGACCCCGAGGCCCTCACGGACGCCGAGGCCGAGATCCTGGCCCGTGAGCTGCGGCGCACCGACGTGGTGCTCTCGCTCAAGGAGCAGCCGCTGCGCCTGCTCTCCCGGCCCGACGTGCTGCCCGACCGGCCGGTGGTCGCCTGCCTGCACCGGTCCGACCCGGAGCACCAGGGGTCGGGCCTGGGGCACCTGCTGCGCGCGGCGGACGACGGCCGGCTCGCCGCCGTCGTCTGCTGCGCCGAGTCCACGCGAGCCGCCTACGAGGCCGCCGGCGTGCCCGCGCACCTGCTGCGCGTGATCCCCAACGGGGTCGACCTCACCCGGTTCCGCCCGGCCCGCACCGCGCGACGCCTGGCGTTCCGCGGGGCGCACCGGCTCCCCGCGGAGGGGACGGTCGTCGCGTACGCCGCGCGCTACGACGCGATGAAGAACCCCCGGCTGTTCGTCGCCGCGGCCCGCGAGCTGCTGGCGGGCGACGCCGACGCGCACGTCGTGATGTGCGGGTCCGGCATGAGCGCCGCCAACCCGGACCTCGCGGCCGACCTGGACGACGCCTTCGCCGACCGACCCGACCTGCGGGGCCGCGTCCACCTGCTCGGCGTGCGCCACGACATGGAGCAGGTGCTCGCGGCCTCCGACGTCGTCGCGCTGACGTCCGCGTTCGGCGAGGCCGCGCCGCTGTGCCTCATCGAGGGCGCCATGTGCGGGGCGGTCCCGGTCACCACGCCGGTGGGCGACAGCGCGCGGATCGTGGACGGCATCGGCCTCGTCACCGGCTTCGACCCGGCGGAGATCGCCGCGGCGTGGCGCGAGGCGGCGGCGCGGCGGGACGCCCTCACCGGCGCGCTCGTCGCGGCGCGGCCGCGGTTCAGCCACGTGCGCATGCTGTCTGCCTACGCGGCCACGATCGAGCGGGCCCACCGCGGGCTGGGCCTGACGCTCGCGCGCGCCTGACCCGGGCCGACCCGCCGCGCCCTACGCGACGTCGGGGCGCGTCATCAGGGGCGCCGTGACGTGCAGCGCCAGCGAGGGGCCGGTCAGCGGCACCAGGTTCCACGTGGCGACCGCCGTCCCGGCGTCGGCGTCGACCTCCACGCGGACGCGGTGCGGCGTCGTGATCACCACGACGTCGGCGACGAAGGCGCGGCCCCGCCAGGCGCCGCGGGCGACGACGGGCCGGCCGAGCGGCGCGCTCTCCCGCCACCGCCCGTGCCCGACCTCGACGTCGAGCCCCGCTCCGAGGCGCAGGAGCCACCCGTCGTCGTCGGGCTCCACCGTCACCGCCGTCCCCTGCGGCAGGGCGGAGCCCTCGGGGGTCGCGTCGACGCGCGCCGTCGCCGTCCTCCGCCCGCCACGCGACCCCGCCACGCTCTCGAGGGACAGCCCGCGCAGCCGCTCCGCGAGCGCGGCGTCGTCGGACGGGCGCGCGCCCTCGTCGAGACCGGGATCGCCCATGCCGGGCAGGAGGCACTCCCAGAGCGGGCCGAGCAGCGTCTCGCCCCCGCCGGAGAGCGCTGCCGTCACGGCGATCACCAGGTCGTGGGACGGCACGACGAGGCAGTGCTGGCCGAACGAGCCCTCGCCGCGGAAGCCGTGCCGCGACCTCCAGAACTGGTAGCCGTACCCGCGCAGCACGTCGGGGTTCTCCGACCAGCCCTCGACCTGCGTCGTGGGGACCTGGGCGGCCGTGGCGGCCTCGACCCACCCGCGCGGCACCAGCTGCCGGTCGCCCCACCGCCCGCCGCACCGCAGCAGCTCGCCGAAGGCGGCCACCGCCTCGGTCGTCAGATGCAGCCCGTGGAAGCCGAAGGCCGCACCGCTCGCCACGCGGTCCCACTCGGCGTGACCGATGCCCATCGGGGCGAAGACGCGGTCGTCGAGGAGCTCGGGGAGGCCTCGTCCCGTGACCCGCTCCACCATGCGGGCCAGGACGTAGGTGGTGGCGTTGTCGTAGCCGTGCGCCGCGCCCTCCGGGTCGGTGAAGGGCACGCGCAGGAAGCCCTTCGTCAGGTCCCGCGGCTCCAGCTCCCACGCCTCCGCCAGGCTGTCGGTGCGATGCCCCGTGGTCATCGACAGCAGGTGGCGGACGGTGAGGCGGCGGCCCTGCGCGAGGACGTCGTCGGGGCCGTCGGCCGGAGCGCTCGCCGGCAGCACGTCGACCACCCGGTCGTCGAGCGAGAGCAGCCCGTCCGCAACCGCCAGCCCCACGGCGACCGCCGTGAACGACTTGGTCAGCGAGTACAGCAGGTGCGGACGCTCCGCCGTGTACGGCGCCCACCAGCCCTCGACGACCACGCGGCCGTGGCGCACGATCATCAGCGAGTGGCACTCCACCGACTCCGCGTCGAGCCGGTCGAGCAGCTCGATCACCCCGCGGGCGGACACGCCCTCCGCGGACGGCGTCGAACGCGGCAGCAACGAAGGTCCGAGGTTCATGTGCGCACGCTATCGACGCCGCGCCACGGTATTTCCCGTGCCGTCACCGCCGCAGGAGCGCCGTCCCGTCAGCGCGTCGAGTCGCGCAGCTGCACCTCGAAGTCGACCTCGGTGACGGCGCCGGGCGCGGCGTCGCCGACGGCGGCCCGGACGGCGAGGCTGCCCATCTCCTCCAGCGGGATGCGCACGGTCGACAGCGCCGGCGCGTGGTCGCGCAGGGTCGGGACGTCGTCGAACCCGGCGACGCGCACGTCGCGCGGCACCTCGACCCCCAGCTCGCGGAGGCGGGCGATGAGCCCGATCGCCATGACGTCGGTGACGGCGAAGACCGTCAGCGGCTTCTCGGCCGCGCGCTCGCGCACGAGCTCGGCGACGTCGTCGCCGGCCGCGTACCCGCCGTCGCGGGAGAACTCGGTGACCAGCACCTCCGCGACGTCACCGCCGCCCGCACGGGCGGCGGCGGTGAACGCGTCGGTCCGCTCGCGCGACGTCACGACGCGTGCCGGCCCGCCGAGCACGACGAACCGCCGCTGCCCCTGCGCCAGCAGCGCCTCCGCGAGGGCGCGGGCGCCGGTCGCGTTGGGCGGGCGCACCACGGAGCCGTCGCCCACCGGCTGGCCGACGATGACGGACCGGCCGCCCGCGGCGACGAAGGCGTCGAGCTCGGCCGCGAGCGCGGCGTCGTCGTCAGGGGTCCACCGGGTGCCGGCCACGACGACGGCGTCCACGCGCTGGGC
>NZ_JBHXAW010000357.1:0-3853 GCF_042726645.1 Isoptericola sp. NPDC060257 | reverse complement strand
GGTCACGGCTGGGCTCCTACGGCCCCGCGTTGCCGTCAGGCGCCGAGCGCCGCCGAGAGCGGGCCGCGCACGAAGTACACGAGGAAGCCCGCGGCGACCACCCACAGCAGCGGGTGCACGTCGCGCGCCCGTCCGCAGGCGAAGCGCAGCAGCACCCACGTGATGAAGCCGATCCCGATCCCGTTGGCGATGGAGTACGTCAGCGGCATCGTCACGACCGTGAGGAACACCGGCAGGGCGACGGAGAAGTCGCCCAGGTCGATCTCCTTGATCTCCCGCATCATCATCGCGCCGACCACCACGAGGGCGCCGCTGGCGACCTCGATCGGCACGACGGCGGTCAGCGGCGTGAGGAACATGGCGACCAGGAACAGGCCACCCGTCACGACCGACGCCAGGCCGGTGCGCGCCCCCTCGCCCACGCCCGCCGCCGAGTCGACGAACACGGTGTTCGACGACGACGACGTCGCGCCTCCCACGACCGCGCCCACGCCCTCGACGACCAGCGCCGACTTGATCTTCGGGAAGTTCCCGTCCTGGTCGGCGAGCCCGCCCTGCTTGGCGAGCCCCGTCATCGTGCCCATCGCGTCGAAGAAGTTCGTGAAGAACAGCGTGAACACGAGCATCGTGGCCGCGAGCGCCCCGATGCGGTCGAAGGCGCCGAAGCTGAACTGGCCCAGCAGGGACAGGTCCGGCACGGAGACCAGCGAGTCCGGCAGCGCGGGCACCGACAGGTGCCAGCCGCCCGGGTTGTCGTCGCTCGCGGGCCCGAGCCGGAGCACCGCCTCCACGACGATCGCCACGATCGTGGTCCCGACCAGGCCGATGAGCAGCCCGCCCTTGACCCCGCGGGACACGAGGATCCCCATGAGCAGCAGGCCGAGGACGAAGATCATCGTCGGCACGGTGGCGATCGACCCACCGTCGCCGAGCTGCACCGGCGGGCCGCCCTCCGTGGGGGTGACGAAGCCGGCGTCGACGAAGCCGATGAAGGCGATGAACAGGCCGATGCCGACGGTGATGGCCGCCTTGAGCTGGCGCGGGACGGCGTTGAAGATCGCCGACCGCGCGCCCGTGACGGCGAGCAGCACGATGAGCAGACCGTTGATGAGCACGAGGCCCATCGCCTCGGGCCAGGTGACGTCGCCGACCACGGCGACGGCGAGGAACGAGTTGATCCCCAGCCCGGCCGCGAGCGCGAACGGCAGGTTCGCGACGAGGCCGAACAGGATGGTCAGCACGCCCGCGGCGAGGCCGGTGACGGCGCCCACCTGGGCCGTCGCGAGCCACCCGCCCGCGACGTCGGTGGGGGCGTTCTCGGCGCTCGTGCCGCCGAGGATCAGGGGGTTGAGGATGACGATGTACGCCATCGCGAAGAAGGTCACCAGGCCGCCACGGATCTCGCGTCCCGTGGTGGAGCCTCGTTCGGTGATCTTGAACAGCCGCTCCAGCACGCCACGGCGGGCGCCGGTGGAGGGCGTCTTGTCGTTCTCGGCGGTGTCCCGCCGGGTTCCCAGGATGGTCACGTCCTTGTGTCCTTTCCGGCCCGCGCGTCAGTAGTCGATGCGGGTCTCGAGGACGCGCCACGCGTCGAACGGCGCGACGGCGCTGCCGGTGCGCTCGTGGCGCACGGTCATCACCCCGCCGGCGGCCCGGGTCTCGGGTGTCGCGGCGAAGAAGTCGTAGAACACGGCGTCGTCGAACCCGGCGGCCGCCGCGTCGTGGCGGTCGGCGGCGAAGTAGACGGCGTCCACGCGCGCCCAGAGGGCGGACGCGAGGCACATCGGGCACGGCTCGCAGCTCGAGTAGAGGACGGCCCCCGACAGGTCGAACGTGCCGAGCTCGGCGCAGGCCCGCCGGATGGCGGTGACCTCCGCGTGCGCGGTGGGGTCGTTGTCCTGGGTGACGCGGTTGTTGCCTTCGATGACGCGGCCGTCACGGGTGACGACGACGGCTCCGAAGGGGCCGCCCGCGTTCGCCACGCTGTCGACGGCCAGGGAGACGGCCTTCTCGAGGTGGGCTGCGGCCGGACGGACGGCGGGAGCAACGGCCGTCCTGGGTGCCTGGGTGTTGATCACGGCATTGCGGTCCATGGTGAGTCTCCACGGTTCGGGCAGCGGCCCCCGGGTGCTCGGGTCCGTCGGCCCCTCGAGGTCCCGGTGGAGACCGGGCGCTCGGCGGGTCGCTGCAGGCGAGTTGTCCTTCATGCCGCCTGGTAGATAGCTGCCGGTGTCGGATCGATCTCGTCGATCACCGCGCGGGAGTCGACGTCGACGTCCGCGCGGCCCGGGCCCGCCTTAGGCATTCGCGACGCTAGCACTCGGTGACGGACACCACAAGAATTTCGGAATCACATTTCCGTATCGCGGGCGTTTCGTCGCGATGAACGCCGTCTCGCATCGTGGTCCCACATGATGGACACGGACTGTCGCGGCAGGTCCGCCTGTTCCTAGAGTGTCCACGAACCCGAGTGGCCACGACCCGCCGCGCCCGGCGCGCTCCGCGCCGCACAGATGGAGGAACCATGCCCGCACCCACCGACCCGACGCCGCGCCTCGCCGAGTACGCGCACCCCGAGCGCCTCGTGACGACGTCGTGGCTCGCCGAGAACCTCGAGACCCCGGGCCTGGTGGTGGTGGAGTCCGACGAGGACGTCCTCCTCTACGAGACCGGCCACATCCCCGGGTCGGTGAAGATCGACTGGCACACCGACCTGCTGCAGCCCGTCGAGCGTGACTACCTCGACGGCGCCGGCTTCGCCGACCTGCTCGCGAGCCGCGGCATCTCCCGCGACACGACGATCGTGCTGTACGGCGACAAGAACAACTGGTGGGCCGCGTACACCGCGTGGGTCTTCACGCTGTTCGGCCACGAGGACGTCCGCCTGCTCGACGGCGGCCGCAACCTGTGGGTGGCGGAGGGTCGCGAGCTCACCACCGACGTGCCGTCCCCCGCCCGCGGCGACTACCCCGTCGTCGAGCGCGACGACTCGACCTTCCGCGCCTTCAAGGAGGACGTGCTGGACCACCTGGGCAACGGCCCCCTGGTGGACATCCGCTCCCCGCAGGAGTTCTCCGGCGAGCGCCTGCACATCCCGGACTACCCGGAGGAGGGCGTGCTGCGCGGCGGCCACATCCCGTCGGCGCGCAACGTCCCCTGGGCCACCGCGGTCGCGGAGGACGGCACCTACAAGCCGCGCGCCGAGCTCGAGGCGATCTACCAGGAGGGCGGCCTCGGCCTCACGGCGGGCGACTCCGTGATCACGTACTGCCGCATCGGCGAGCGCTCCAGCCACACGTGGTTCGCGCTGCGCTACCTGCTCGGCATCGACGACGTCCGCAACTACGACGGCTCCTGGACCGAGTGGGGCAACGCCGTGCGCGTGCCGATCGTCGCGGGCGCCGAGCCCGGCGAGGTCCCCGCGAGCGTCAAGCAGGCGCAGGCTGCCTGACCCGCCCGACCAGCCACGGCGCCGCGCTCGAGCCGGTCCGGACCCATCCGCGGTCCGGACCGGCTCGACCGGCGTCCGGCTCCCTACGAGAGACTGGGACCATGACCGACGCCGCCACCCTGCCCGAGCCGCTCGCCGAGATCCGCGAGGAGTTCCTCGCCCTGCCCGAGCGCGACCGGCTGCAGCTGCTGCTCGAGTTCTCCCGCGAGCTGCCGGGCCTGCCCCCGCGGTACGAGAGCGCGCCCGGCCTGCTCGAGGCGGTCGAGGAGTGCCAGTCCCCCGTGCGCGCGTTCGCGGAGGTCGACGGCGACGTCGTGCACTTCTACGCGACCGCCCCGCAGGAGGCGCCCACCACGCGCGGGTTCGCGTCGATCCTGGCCCAGGGGCTGTCCGGCCTCTCGG
>NZ_JBHXAW010000356.1:0-3866 GCF_042726645.1 Isoptericola sp. NPDC060257 | reverse complement strand
GCCCCGAGCCGAGCTCGGGGCGGGCATCTCTCGCGACCGAGCGGGCCGAGAGAGACGAAGGGGATCAGCCGTCGCCGCGGAGGGACTCGTTGTACGTGACCGCCGCGATGGAGTCGAGGTTCCGAGCAGCGCGGTAGACGCCGACAGCCAACGGGATCGCGCCGACCACGATGGCCAGGAGCCCGAACGCCACCATGCCAACCGCCGAGAGCGCCACCCCGACGACCAGGAAGAACAACCCGGTGCCCAGGGAACCGGCCGAAGCGTCCGGACGGGGAACCACGACCGGGCGAGCCGGTGCACCAGGGAGGTCCTGCGGGGCTGTCATGGCGCGAACAGTAGCGGCTCCGCAGGTCAGGGCACGGCGCGGGTCACCATGCGGGGTCCGCCGGGACCGGCGCGGGCCGCTAAGGTATTTCGCATGCGAAGTGACGACACGACGGTCGAGTCCGAGGAGCTGCGGATCCAGATCCCGGCGGGCGGCTGGGTCGTCGGCACGGTGCGCAAGCCGGTCGACGAGTCGCCCCGCGGCGTCGTCGTGATCCACCCGGCGACGGCGGTGCCCGAGCGCCTGTACACGGGGTTCGCGGAGTTCCTCGCCGAACACGGGTACGTGGCCATCACCTACGACTACCGCGGCACGGGCCGGTCCGGCAGCACGCGCGAGCATCGCGGCCTGCGCATGCGGGACTGGATGTCCGACGACGTCCCCGCGGTCGCCGCGTGGGCGCGCCCGCGGTTCGGCGACGTGCCGCAGCTGGCGATCGGGCACAGCATCGGCGGGCACGCGCTGGCGCTGGGGAACGGCTCGCGGGGCCTGGCCGGGTTCGTCACGGTCGCGTCCCATGTCGCCGCGACGTCCACGATCCCCGACCGCGCCGAGCGGGCGCGTGTCCGGCTGATCCTGCGGGGGCTCGGCCCGGCGACTGCCCGGGTGCTGGGCTACGTCCCCGGCCGCCGCATGGGCCTCGGCGAGGACATGACCGCCGCCGCGATGCTCGAGTGGGGCCGCTGGTCCACCATGCCGCACTATTTCTTCGACGACCCGACCATGACGGCCGCCGCGGACGCCGCGCGCGTCACCGGCGACGTCCTCGCCGTCGGGTTCACCGACGACCCGTGGGCCACGCCCGCGCAGATCGACGCGATCACCGACCGCCTCACCGCGGCCCGCGTCGAGCGGCGCACCTGGAGCCCCGCCGACGGCGGCGTGGAGACGATCGGGCACATGGGCTTCTTCCGCCGCGGCCTGCGCGACACGCTGTGGCCCGAGCTCCTCGCCTGGCTCGACGCCCGCGCGGGGGCCGCCCCGGCGCAGGAGGACGGCAACGTCCGCTTCCGCGCCAGGAAGCCGCGACGATGACGCGCCGCCCGCCGCGGCTGGTGTTCCTCACCATCGCGGCGGAGCGCCAGATGCGGCGGTGGATCGCGCGGCGCGGCGGCGCGCACGCCGCCGGGAACGGCGGCCAGGGATTCGGCGCCCCCGCCGCCGGCGTGCTGCTGCACCTCGCCGACCACCCCGGCGCGACCATCGGCGAGGTGACCGCCGCGCTGCAGGCCTCCCCCGCCGGCGCCAGCGGCCTGCTCGCCCGCATGGAGCGCGCCGACCTCGTGCGCCGTCGCACCGACCCCGACGACCGCCGCACCGTCCGCGTGGACCTCACGCCCACCGGCACCGCAGCGCTCGACGACGTCCGCACCGCGCTCGCCGAGCTGAACGACCGCCTCGCCGAAGGCTTCACGGACGACGAGCTGGCCACCGTGAGCCGCTGGCTCGAGCACGTGACGCGCACGCTCTCGTAGCCACGCCGCGTCGCTTCAGGGCGCCGTCTCGCGAACGACGCCGGCACGATCGACGTCCGTCGACTCACCGTCGGGCGTCGATGTCGACCGCAGCGGTGTCCACGGAGCGATTCTCCCGTGCCGCAGGCACGAGAGCCTGGCCATGCCCGTTCGCGCGATTTCACCCGCGTTCACTCGCTCGATGGACGCCGCCGTCAACCATGCTGTGGCCATGTCGAATACTGCCGCAGGGGACGGCCGGGCGACGACGCCCTCTCCCCCCATCGAAGGACGCCCTGCAGCCGGCGGTCGGCGCCGGCTGCCCGGATCCGGGGGCGGTCGTCGTGCGGCCGCACTGGCGGCGTCCGGCGCGGCCGGCGCGCTGGTGCTGACCGGCCTGATCGCCGTCGGCCCCTCGGCGACGGCGGCGCCCACCCCCGACTGCGCGGCGCAGTACCCGGTCTCCGACGTCGTGAGCGGGGCGCCGGTCACCGGGCAGACCGTGAGCAAGGGCACCACCCCGCAGGCGTTCACCGGCGAGGTGCTCGGCGTCCTGTCGGACGGCATCGCTCCCGACCTGGACATGATCGTCGCCGAGCTCCACTCCCCGGCGATCGACGCGGCGGGCGGCATCTGGCAGGGCATGTCGGGGTCCCCCGTGTACGCGGAGGACGGTCGGCTGATCGGCGCGGTCGCGTACGGCCTCGCCTTCGGAAGCTCCCCCGTGGCGGGCATCACGCCGTACGAGGACATGCAGGGCTACCTCGGCGCCGCGAAGGCCGCGCCCGAGGTGGCGGTGAGCTCCCGCCTGGCGACGCGGATCGCGGCCGAGACCGACGTGACGCGGACCGAGGCCGCGCAGGGCCTGCGGCAGCTGCCGATGCCGATGGGCGTCGGCGGGATCGACCTGGCCCGCGCCCGCACGGCGGTCAAGGCCGCCGGCGGCAGCGAGCTGGTGACCCCGGACTCCTACCGGATCGGCCGGTCCAGCGGCACGGCGGCCGCCGGCATCGACACCGTGGTCGCGGGCGGCAACGTGGCCGCGGTGCTGTCGCACGGCGACATCACCGTCGCCGGCATCGGCACCGCGACCTCGGTCTGCGGCAACCGGGTCGTCGCCTTCGGGCACCCGCTGAACTTCACCGGCAAGACGCGCCTGGGGCTCGCGGCAGCCGACGCGGTGTACGTTCAGGAGGACCCGCTGGGCGTGCCGTTCAAGGTGGCGAACCTCGGCGACCTCGGTGGGACCGTCACCGACGACCGCCTCGCCGGGATCGCCGGCACCTTCGGCGCCTCGCCCACCGCCACGCCGGTCCGCTCGACGGTGGCCCACGGCAGCAAGACGCGCACCGGCACCACGCAGGTGCTGGATCCGACCGCCCTCGCGGACGTCACCCTCCTCGCCGGCATGGCGAACCACGACCGCGTGGTGGACGGGGTCGGCGGCGGGTCCGAGACGCAGGCCTGGACGATCACCGGCACCCGCAGCGGGACCCCCTTCCGGCTGCGGTACGCCGACCGGTACCAGTCGGCCGAGGACGTCGGCTCCGCGGGTGCCTTCGACCTCCCGACCGTGGTGGGCACGCTCTCGTCCGTCTCGAACGTCAAGCTCACCGGAGTCACCAACGAGGTCAGGGTCAGCAACTTCCGGGAGCGGTTCCGCGTGGTGAAGATCCAGCAGCGCACGGGCGGCCGCTGGATCGACGTCACCGGCAAGACCGCGAAGGTCCGCGCCGGCCACACCCTCGCGCTGCGCACCCAGCTGCTCGGGACCGACGGCGCCACGCGATCGGTCTTCCGCCAGGACTTCACGATCCCGAAGAGCCTCAAGGGCAAAAGCGGCGTGGTCACGGTCGTCGGCGGCAACTCGTTCCAGGACGAGTTCTACGAGCCGACGTCGTTCGACTCGGTCCAGAAGCTGCTGCAGGGCAACCTGCGCAACGACGAGATGGAGCTGAGCCTCGTCATCGGCAGCGGCAAGACCGCGTACGAGCGGACCCGGACGTCCGACGTCATGACCCGCGTCGTGAGCGGCCAGAGGGAGCTGCAGGTCCGCGTCACCTCCTGAGGACGCGCCCACCGGC
>NZ_JBHXAW010000355.1:0-3873 GCF_042726645.1 Isoptericola sp. NPDC060257 | reverse complement strand
GGCACGCACCGCCGGGCCTCCGCGCGTCCGGGAGACGTCAGCTGCGCATGTCCATGACGACGCGACCGTCGATCTTGCCGGCGATCATCTCGTCGAAGATCGCGTTGATGTCGCCGAGGGGGCGCACGGTGTAGGTCGGGTCGACCTTGCCGCGGGCGAAGAAGTCGAGCGCCTCCGCCATGTCCTTGCGCGTGCCGACGATCGAGCCCCGGACGGTGAGCCCGAACAGGACCGTGGTGAAGATGTCCAGCGGGAACTTCTCCGGGGGCAGGCCGACGAGCGAGACCGTGCCGCCGCGGCGCAGCGCGCCGACGGCCTGCGGGAACGCGTGGGCGTTGACGGCCGTCACGAGCGCGCCGTGCACACCGCCGCCGGTCTTCTCCTGCAGCTCGGCCGCGGCGTCGGCCGAGGTGGCTGCGTTCACGGTCACCTCTGCGCCGTGCCGGCGCGCCAGCTCGAGCTTGGCGTCGTCGACGTCGACCGCGGCGACGCGGCGGCCCATGGCGACCGCGTACTGCACGGCGATGTGGCCGAGGCCGCCGATGCCGGAGATCAGCACCCACTCGCCGGGCTTGGTGTCGGTGACCTTGAGCCCCTTGTAGACGGTGACGCCGGCGCACAGGATCGGCCCGACGGCGGACAGGTCCACGCCCTCGGGGACGATCGGCGCGTACCGTGCGTCGACGAGCATGTACTGCCCGAACGAGCCGTCGACGGAGTAGCCGCCGTTCTTCTGGTTCGGGCAGAGGGTCTCCCACCCGGTCTCGCAGTACTCGCACTCGCCGCAGGCGCTCCACAGCCAGGCGTTGCCGACCGTGTCGCCGACCTTGACGCGGGTCACCTGGTCCCCGACGGCGACGACGTGGCCGACGCCCTCGTGGCCCGGGACGAACGGCGGGGCCGGCTTGACCGGCCAGTCGCCGTGCGCGGCGTGCAGGTCGGTGTGGCACACGCCCGTGTAGTCGACCTTGACCAGGGCCTCGTGCGGCCCGGGCGTCGGGATCTCGCGGTCCTCGACGGACAGGGGCTCGGTGAACGAGTGGACGACCGCGGCCTGCATGGTGCTCATCTGCTTCTCCCTCTCACGGGCCGCTCGGCGGCCCACACGGACGAACTGCTGATACCTCGACGGTAGGCACGATGCGCCCGCGGCGCAGCCCTCAGGCCTTGTGAAGGCTGTCACAAGGCCCGGAGCCAGGCCGTTCGCGGCATGTGCAATTTTTCACAAAGCTGCTCGGCGGTCCGGGTCGGCAGGTGAGCCCGGCGACCGGTCCGTCGGCGGCGAGGGCTCGAGGTCGAGGGGCGGACGCCGCCACCGGGGGCTCCCGCGGTTCCGTAGACTGGCGCGGTGACCACCCCCCTGTCCGCCTCCGCACCCGCGGGCGGCGTCGACGGCGCGCGGCTGCCGCTGCGTCCCGAGCTCGCGGCCGAGGTGCCCTACGGCGCCCCGCAGCTCGACGTGCCCGTGCGGCTGAACGTCAACGAGAACCCGTACGCCCCGTCGGAGGCGGTCGTCGCGACGATCGCCCGCCATGTCGCCGACGCGGCGCGTGGGCTCAACCGCTACCCCGACCGTGACTTCACGGCCCTGCGCGGCGACCTGGCCGACTACCTGGCGCTCGAGTCCGGGGTCCGGGTCGCGGCCGACCAGGTCTGGGCCGCCAACGGCTCCAACGAGGTCATGCTGCACCTGCTGCAGGCGTTCGGCGGCCCGGGGCGCACCGCGCTGTCCTTCGCGCCGACCTACTCGATGTACCCGGAGTACGCGCGGGACACGCACACGCGCTGGGTCACCGGCCGCCGGGAGAGCGACTTCACGCTCGACGTCGACCACGCGGTCGCGACGATCGCGGAGGTCCGGCCCTCCGTGATCCTCCTCGCCAGCCCGAACAACCCGACCGGCACGGCGCTGCCGCTCGCGACGGTGGAGGCGGTCCTGGACGCCGCGGCAAAGGTCGAGGTGCCCGACGCCCCGGAGCGCGACGGCCGCCGCGCCGGCGCCGTCGTCGTGGTCGACGAGGCCTACGCCGAGTTCCGCCGCCCCGGCACGCCGTCGGCCCTCGAGCTGCTCGACGCGCACCCGCACCTCGCGGTCTCGCGCACGATGTCGAAGGCCTTCGCCGCGGCCGGGCTGCGGCTCGGCTACCTGGCCGCGTCCACCGCGCTCGTCGACGCCCTGCGCGTCGTCCGGCTGCCCTACCACCTGTCGGCCGTCACGCAGGCGGCCGCGCGGGGCGCGCTGGCGCACCACGACGAGCTGCGGGCGCAGGTGCGCGACCTGCGCGACGAGCGCGACGCACTGGTGACCTGGCTGCGCGCGCAGGAGGTCGACGGTCGCCCGCTGCGGGTGGCGGACTCCGACGCGAACTTCGTGCTGTTCGGCACGTTCGGCGACCGGCACGCCGTCTGGCAGGGCCTGCTGGACCGCGGGGTGCTCGTCCGCGAGACCGGGCCCGAGGGCTGGCTGCGCGTCTCGGTCGGCACGCCCGGCGAGAACGCCGCGTTCCGGTCGGCGTTCATCGAGGTCGTCGGCGAGACGGTCACCGGCGCCGCGGCGCCCGAGAAGGAGGACTGATGCAGCACCGCACGGCCCGCGTGG
Source organism: Isoptericola sp. NPDC060257 (assembly GCF_042726645.1). Lineage (NCBI taxonomy): Bacteria > Bacillati > Actinomycetota > Actinomycetes > Micrococcales > Promicromonosporaceae > Isoptericola > Isoptericola sp. NPDC060257. The sequence goes on along the minus strand of NZ_JBHXAW010000355.1, from coordinate 1,274 downwards.
AGCGCACGACGAGCGAGTCGAGCGTCGTCGTCGAGCTGGACCTGGACGGCACGGGACGGACGGAGATCTCGACCACCGTGCCGTTCTACGACCACATGCTCACCGCGCTCGGCAAGCACTCGCTGATCGACCTCACCGTGCAGGCGACCGGCGACACCCACATCGACGCGCACCACACCGTCGAGGACGTCGCGATCGTGCTCGGCGAGGCGCTGCGCGAGGCGCTCGGCGACAAGCGCGGCATCTCCCGCTACGGCGACGCCACCGTGCCGCTCGACGAGGCGCTCGCGCTCGCGGTCGTCGACGTCTCGGGCCGCCCGTACCTCGTGCACTCGGGGGAGCCGGAAGGGCAGGAGTACCACCTCATCGGCGGGCACTTCACCGGGTCGCTCACCCGCCACGTGCTCGAGTCGATCGCCCACCACGCCGGCATCTGCCTGCACGTGCGGGTCCTCGCGGGCCGCGACCCGCACCACATCGTCGAGGCCCAGTTCAAGGCGCTCGCCCGTGCGCTGCGCGCCGCCGTCGCCCCCGACCCGCGCGTCGAGGGCGTCCCGTCCACGAAGGGTGCGCTGTAGCCGCATGACCACCGATCCCGACCGGCACCCCGACCCGCAGCCGGACCTGCCGGACGACCTGCCCGAGGGCTTCGAGATCCCCGACGACCTGTCGGGCCTCGACGGTGCCTCCGCGGACCCCGAGCTGGCGGTCCTCATCACGCAGATCGCGGGCGCCGAGCCCCTGGCGGCCGCCTGCGCGCTCGCCGAGCTCGACGTCGACGCCGCGCCGACCCCCGTCGGCGCGCTCGCGATCCTGCGCGACACGAGCGACGGCGCGCCCGGCCGGGCCGCCGCCGCGATCTCGAAGCTCGTGGCGGGGGTGCCCCTCGTCCTCGTGACCCGCCAGGGCGAGCAGCTCACCTGCGTGCGCTACGCCGACGGCGAGGCCGAGGGCGAGCTCCCGCCGGGCCTCGTGCTGGGCGGCGCTCCGGAGGCCCTCGAGGACCTCGTCACCGGTCAGCTCACGGTCGCCGACCTGCCGGGCGTCGTGCCGTCGTCGAGCATCGGCCGCTTCAAGGCGATGCGGATGCTCACCGGCGCCGCGCGCAAGGCCCGCAAGAAGCAGTAGGGGAGACGTATGCCGGACACGCCCAGCGACACGCCCAGCACGCCCGACCGGGACAATGACCGGGACAAGTTCGCCGCGGCCCAGGAGGCCGCGGGGATCACGCCGCTGCTGCCGCACGGCGGCGCGGCGGCCGACCTCAACCCCTG
>NZ_JBHXAW010000354.1:0-3876 GCF_042726645.1 Isoptericola sp. NPDC060257 | reverse complement strand
AGGTAGTACTACCTCGCGGAGTCTCGTCCTACCCCGGCCTTCTGCGTCCTACCTCGCGGTGCTCAGCCCCAGACGAGCCCCCGCGCCGGGTCCTCCAGCACCTTCGCGACGTCGGCCAGGTAGCGGGCGGCGAGCTCGCCGTCGACCAGGCGGTGGTCGACGGACAGCGCGAGCTGCGTGACCCACCGGGCCTTGATCTTCCCCTTGTGCACCCACGGCTGCTTGCGGATGGCGCCGAACGCGAGGATGCCCGCCTCGCCGGGGTTGAGGATCGGGGTGCCCGTGTCGGTGCCGAAGATGCCGACGTTGGTGATCGTGATCGAGCCGTCCGCCATGTCCGCGGGCTGGGTGCGTCCCGCGCGTGCCGTGGACGTGAGGGTCGCGATCGCCTTCGCCAGGCCGAGCAGGTCGAGGGTGTGCGCGTCCTTGATGTTCGGCACGACGAGCCCGCGCGGCGTCGCCGCCGCGATCCCCAGGTTCACGTAGTGCTTGTAGACGATCTCCTGCGCGCCCTCGTCCCAGCTCGCGTTGATCTGCGGGTGCCGGTTGACCGCCAGCAGCATCGCCTTGGCGGCGACGAGCAGCGGCGTGACGCGCACGTCCGCGAAGTCGCGGTCCTCCTTCAGGCGCGCGACGAGCTTCATCGTCTTCGTCACGTCGATCGTCTGGAAGACCGTGACGTGCGGGGCCGTGAACGCGCTGGCCACCATCGCCTCGGCCGTGCGCTTGCGCACCGACTTCACCGGCACGCGCGTCTGGCGGCCGTCCTGGCTGACCGTGCCGGAGGCGAGCCACGGCCGGTCGTCGTCGGGGTAGGTGGCCAGGGACTTCGGGGCGGCACCCTCGTGGTGCGCGACGACGTCCTCCCGCGTCACGATCCCGCCCGGGCCCGTGGGGTGCACCGACGCGAGGTCGACGCCGAGGTCCTTCGCCAGCTTGCGCACCGGCGGCTTCGCGAGCACGCGGGTGCTCTGCGCACCGGGAGCCGCCGGCACGCTCGCCATCGGCTTCTCGATCGCCGGGCCCGAGGGCGCCGGTGCCGGAGCGGGTTCCGCAGCAGGCGCGGGAGCTGGAGCAGGCGCGGGAACAGCTGCCGGTGCAGGGGCCGGAGCCTCGGCCGCGGCGGCCGGCGTCGCGGCACGACGCCGGCGCCGCCCCGAGGTGCCGGCGTCGCCGGTGCCGTAGCCGACCAGCACGGAGCCGGAGCCCTCGCCGGACGCGTCGCCGGAGCCGGCAGGGGCGGCCGTGCGGGTCGGGGTGTCGGCATCGGTGCTGATCTCGATGATCGCCGTGCCGACGTCGACGGTCGTGCCCTCCTCGGCGAGCAGCGCCGTGACGGTGCCCGCCCACGGCGACGGCAGCTCGACGAGCGACTTGGCGCTCTCGATCTCCACGAACACCTGGTTGACGGCGACGGTGTCGCCGACGGCGACCTTCCACTCGACGATCTCGGCCTCGGTGAGGCCCTCGCCCACGTCCGGCAGCGGGAAGCGCTGGGTCGTCATCGTTCTCCTCAGGTCCGCTCTCAGTGGGCCAGCACGCGGTCGACGGCGTCCACGACGCGGTCGACGCTCGGCAGGTACTCGTGCTCCAGCTTCGCGACGGGGTACGGCGCGTGGAAGCCGCCCACCCGCAGGACGGGGGCCTCGAGGGAGTAGAAGCACTCCTCGCTGACGCGGGCCGCGACCTCGGCGCCGGAGCCGAGGAACGTCGGCGCCTCGTGCACGACGACGCAGCGCCCGGTCCGCTTCACCGACTCCGCGACGGCGGTCACGTCGAGCGGCGAGATGGCGCGCAGGTCGACCACCTCGGCGCTGGTGCCCTCGGCGGCCAGCGTGTCGGCCGCCTTGAGCGCCGTCGCGACCGTCGGCCCGTAGGCGACGAGCGTGACGTCGGTGCCCTGGCGGGCGACACGCGCCCGGTTGAGCACGTCGGCGCCGCCGGCGGCGGCCACCGTCGGGTAGGGGCTGGTCGTGACCTCGCCCTTGGACCAGTAGCGGCCCTTCGGCTCGAAGAACAGCACCGGGTCCGGCGACGCCACGGCCGCGCGGATCATGTCGTACGCGTCCTGCGGGGTGGACGGCGAGACGACGCGCAGGCCGGGCGTGTGCGCGAACAGCGCCTCCGGGCTCTCCGAGTGGTGCTCCACCGCGCCGATGCCGCCGCCGTAGGGGATGCGGATGACGACGGGCACCTGCAGGCGGCCGCGCGACCGGTAGTGCAACTTCGCGAGCTGCGTCGTGATCTGGTCGTAGGCCGGGAAGACGAAGCCGTCGAACTGGATCTCGCACACCGGCCGGTAGCCGCGCAGCGCCATGCCGATCGCCGTGCCGACGATGCCGGACTCCGCGAGCGGGGTGTCGACCACGCGGTCCTCGCCGAAGTCCTTCTGCAGCCCGTCGGTGACGCGGAAGACGCCGCCGTTGCGGCCGACGTCCTCGCCCATGACGAGCACCTTGCCGTCCGACTCGAGCGCCGAACGGAGGCCCTCGGTGATCGCCCGGGCGAAGGTCAGGGTCTGCGGGGTTGCTGAGGTCATCGGGCCGCCCCCGTCGTCTCGTTCGTCTCGTTCTCGTACTGCTCGAACCACGCCCGCTCGGCCGTGACCTGCGCGTGCTCGGTGGCGTACACGTGCTCGAACATCGCCGTCGCAGGGGGGGCGCCCAGCTCGCGCACCTCGGTGCGCAGCCGCTCGCCGAGGGCGTCGGCCTCGCGCTCGACGCCGGCCGCCCAGCCGTCGTCCCAGGCGTCCTCGGCGCGCAGCAGCGCGGCGAGGCGGTCGATCGGGTCGCGACGGGCCCAGTGGTCCTCCTCGGCGCGGGCCCGGTAGCGGCTCGGGTCGTCGGAGGTGGTGTGGGCGCCCATGCGGTACGTGTAGGCCTCGACGAAGGTGGGGCCGCCGCCGGAGCGGGCGCGCTCCAGCGCCTCCGCGGTCACGGCGTAGCAGGCGAGGACGTCGTTGCCGTCCACCCGGACGCTGGGGATGCCGAACCCCTCGCCACGCTGGTAGAGCGGGGCGCGCGACTGGCGCGACGTCGGCTCCGAGATGGCCCACTGGTTGTTCTGCAGGAAGAACACGACGGGCGCGTTGTTCACGGCCGCGAAGACGAGCGCCTCGCTGACGTCGCCCTGGCTCGTGGCGCCGTCACCGAAGTACGTGACGACGGCGGCGTCGCGCGCCGCGTCGCCGGTGCCGACCGCGCCGTCGCGCTGCACGCCCATCGCGTAGCCGGTCGCGTGCAGCACGTGGGAGCCGATGACGAGCGTGTACAGGTGCACGTTGTGCTCGTTCGGGTCCCAGCCGCCGTGGTCCTCGCCGCGGTACAGGCGGAGGCGGTCGACCGGATCGACGCCGCGCGCCTGGAGCACGCCGTGCTCGCGGTAGGAGGGGAACACGTAGTCCTGCGGCGACAGGGCGTACGCCGACCCGACCTGGGCGGCCTCCTGGCCACGGCCCTGCGCGTACAGCGCGAGCTCGCCCTGCCGCTGCAGGGCCGTGGCCTCGTCGTCGAACCGTCGCGTCAGCACCATGTCGCGGTACAGGGCGCGCAGGTCCTCGGAGGTGAGGTGGTCGACACGCGAGCGGTAGGTCGCGTTGTCGGGTTCGACGACACGCTCGCCGGTGGGCGAGACGAGCTGGACCAGGGGGTCGACGTCAGCGGGCGCGACGTCGGCGGGCACGTCGACAGGCATCTTGTCGGGCTCGCCGGTGGTGTGCTGCGGCACGCGGTCTCCTTCGCTGACGGCCCCTGAACGGGGGCTGGGCTGCTCCGGCACGGAGGAGGTCCCGGCGCACCGATCGGTGCCCACCGGAACCTACGCCTTCGTAGCCTACGCCAGCGTAGGTTGCCGTCCAGGGGGCAGACCCCCCGGCGG
>NZ_JBHXAW010000353.1:0-3892 GCF_042726645.1 Isoptericola sp. NPDC060257 | reverse complement strand
GGCCGGTCGCCACCAGGTCCACCGCGGCGTAGCCGGCGGCGAGGGCGGCCTCCAGGGTGCCCTCGCCCCCGTCGGCCACGGGCAGCTCGTCGACGACGACGCCGGGCACGGCCCGCCGCAGGCCGGCCGCCAGGTGGGCGGCCACCTCGCCGGCGGTCAGGGAGCCCTTGAACTTGTCCGGGGCGAGCAGCACGCGCGCCGCCGTCGGTCCCGTCGTCGTCGTCACTGCCGCTCCACCCCCTCGTCCGTCGGGACCACCCGTCCTCGTCATCGTCTCTCCCGTCGCCGTCGTCGGGTACTGCTCAGCCTGTCGCGCTCAGTCGAGCAGCGCGATGGCCGTGGGCGAGTCCTCGGCCGAGATGGCCAGGTCCTCGAACTCGTTCACCCCGTTGAGCTCCGCACCCATCGCGATGTTGGTGACGCGCTCGAGGATGACCTCGACCACCACGGGGACCCGGAACTCCGCGGTCATGGCCTGCGCCTTGGCGAACGCGGCGCCCAGGTCCTCCGGGTCCTTGACGCGGATCGCCTTGCAGCCCAGCGCCTCGGCGACCTTGACGTGGTCCACGCCGTAGCCCTCGGGCTCCCCGTCACCGTGCGACATGTTGATGTTGTCGAAGGCGAGGGACACGTGGAAGTCCATCTCGAACGCCCGCTGCGACTGACGGATCAGGCCCAGGTAGGCGTTGTTCACGACGACGTGCACGTAGGGCAGGTGGTGCTGCGCGCCCACGGCGAGCTCCTCCAGCATGAACTGGAAGTCGTAGTCGCCGGAGAGGGCGACGACGTTGCCCTCGGGCAGCGCCCGCGAGACGCCGAGCGCGGCCGGGCCGGTCCAGCCCAGCGGGCCGGCCTGGCCGGCGTTGATCCAGTGCCGCGGGTTGTACGTGTGCAGCAGCTGGGCGCCGGCGATCTGCGACAGGCCGATCGTGGTGACGTAGACCGTGTCCCGGCCGAAGGCCCTGTTCATCTCCTCGTACACGCGCTGCGGCTTGATCGGGATCTCGGTGAAGTGCGTCTTGCGCTGCAGCTTCCCCTTGCGCTCCTGCGCCGAGGCGGCCCACGCCGAGTAGTCCTTCACCTGACCGGCGGCCTTGCGGTCGGCGGCGACCTCGAGCGCGGTGCGCAGGAAGGCGCCCGCGTCGGAGACCACGCCGTAGTCGGGCGCGAACACGCGGCCGATCTGCGTGGGCTCGATGTCGACGTGCACGAAGGTGCGGCCCTCGGTGTAGGTCTTCAGGCCGCCGGTGTGGCGGTTGGCCCACCGGTTGCCGACGCCGATCACGAAGTCCGACTCCAGGAACGTCGCGTTGCCGTAGCGGTGCGACGTCTGGATGCCGACCATGCCCGCGGTGAGCGGGTGGTCGTCGGGGATCGCGCCCCAACCCATGAGGGTCGGGACCACCGGCACGCCGAGGGTCTCCGCGAGCTCGACGAGCTCGGACTCCGCGCCGGCGTTGATGATGCCGCCGCCGGCGACGATCAGGGGGCGCTCCGCGGCCAGCAGCATGTCGATCGCCTTGGCGACCTGCTCGCGGGTGGCCTCCGGCCGCTCCGGAGCCAGCGGCTGGTAGGTCTCCGGGTCGAACTCGATCTCCGTCATCTGCACGTCGATCGGCAGGTCGATGAGGACCGGGCCGGGACGGCCCGACCGCATGAGCTGGAACGCCCGCTGGAAGACGCCCGGCACCTGCGACGCCTCGAGGACCGTCTTCGCCAGCTTGGTGACCGGCGCGGCGATCGACGCGATGTCGACGGCCTGGAAGTCCTCCTTGTCGAGCTTGGCCACCGGGGCCTGGCCCGTGATGCACAGCATCGGGATCGAGTCGGCCCACGCGGCGTACAGACCGGTGATCATGTCGGTGCCCGCGGGGCCCGACGTGCCGATGCAGATGCCGATGTTGCCGCGCTCGGCGCGCGAGTAGCCGTCGGCCATGTGCGACGCGCCCTCGACGTGCCGGGCGAGCACGTGGTGGATGCCGCCGTGCTGGCGCATGGCGTCGTAGAACGGGTTGATGGCGGCGCCGGGGAGGCCGAAGGCCTCGGTGGCACCCTCCTTCGCCAGGATGGCGACCGCGGCGTCGACCGCGCGCATGCGGGGCATGGTGCTCTCCTTCGAGTCTTCGGGGATGTCAGGGCGGGCGCGACGTCAGTCGCGACCGGACAGGCGCGCGATCGCCTGGAAGAGGCCGGAGTGGTCGAGCGACCCGTCGCCCTCGGCGCGGGCCGCGGCCATGAGCTGGGCGACGACCGCGCCGACGGGGGCGACGACGCCCTGCTCGCGCGCGGCGGTCGTGAAGATGCCCAGGTCCTTGTGGTGCAGGTCGATGCGGAAGCCGGGGGCGAACTCGCGGCCCAGCATCTTCGCGGCCTTCTGGTCGAGCACCGCGGAGCCCGCGAGGCCGCCGCCGAGGACCTTGACGGCCGCCTCCGTGTCGACGCCGAACGCCTCGAGGAAGACGACGGCCTCGGCGAGGAGCGCGATGTTGCCGGCGACGATGAGCTGGTTGGCGGCCTTGACGGTCTGGCCGGAGCCCGACGGGCCCACGTGCACGACCGTCTTGCCGACCGCGTCGAACACGTCGGACGCCGCGGCGAAGTCCTCGGCGGAGCCGCCGACCATGATCGACAGGGCCGCGTTCTTCGCGCCCGCCTCGCCGCCGGAGACCGGCGCGTCGAGGTAGCGGAAGCCGGCGGCCTTCGCCTGCTCGGCCAGCGCGACGGTGACGTCCGGGCGGATCGACGAGAAGTCGACGATCAGGGTGCCCGGCTGCGCGTTCGCGAAGACGCCGTCGTCGCCGGTGAGGACGCCCTCGACGTCCGGGGAGTCCGGGACCATGACGGCCACGACGTCCGCGGCCTTGACCGCCTCGGCGACGGAGGAGGCGGCGGTGCCGCCCGCCTCGACGAGGGGCTGGGCCTTGGCGGCGGTGCGGTTGTAGCCGACGACGGAGTGCCCGGCGTCCTGCAGGTGGACGGCCATCGGGCTGCCCATGATGCCGAGGCCGATGAAGGCGATGGTGCTCATTGGTCGTGTCCTTCCGGGGAGGTCAGGGGTCGCGGTGCCGGCTGCGTGGTGCCGGCTTCTCAGCGCGCCGAGCGCTGCTCGCGCGGGAGCCAGGCGAACGGGTCGGGGTCCGTCGTCTTGTACTCGAGGCCGACGGGGCCGGCGTAGCCGGCGGCGCGGAGGTCGCCGATCCAGCGCTGGATCGGCAGGTCCCCGCTGCCCGGGGCGCCGCGGCCCGGGGCGTCGGCGATCTGCACGTGGGCGATGCGGTCGCCGTAGGTCTTGAGGTCGAGGTCCACGTCCGAGCCGTTGACCGACAGGTGGTAGACGTCGAACAGGAGGCCGAGGTTGGTCGCGCCGTGCTCGTCGCGCACGCGGTCGAGGACGGCGACGGCGTCGGCCGACGTCTTCAGCGGGTAGGCGGGGGTGCCGGAGACCGGCTCCACCAGCACGGTGCCGCCGATGCGCTCGACGGCCTTCGCCGCGAGCGCGAGGTTCTCGGCGCCGAGCGCGTCCTGCGCGGCCGGGTCCTCGCCCTCGACGCGGTTGCCATACAGCGCGTTGAACGCGCGGCAGCCGGTGCGCTCGCCGATGCGGGCGACGACGTCGAGGTTGGCGCGCAGGTCGGCCGAGCGCGCGGGCCACGAGATCAGGCCGCGGTCGCCGCCCGGCATGTTGCCGGCGTCGAAGTTGAGGCCGGTGAGCTGGACGCCGGCGTCGGCCAGGGCCCCGACGAACGCGTCGATCTCGTCGGCGTCGGGCGTCGGCGTGGCGAAGGGCCACCAGAGCTCGACGCCGTCGAAGCCGGCCGCCTTCGCGGCCGCCGGACGCTCCAGGAGCGGCAGGTCCGTGAGGAGGATCGAGCAGTTCACGGTGTAGGGGATC
>NZ_JBHXAW010000352.1:0-3897 GCF_042726645.1 Isoptericola sp. NPDC060257 | reverse complement strand
GGCCGGGGCAGCTGGCGATCCTACCAACGCCGCCCCGGCGCACCGCGATTCCGAGACGCCTGTCAGCGGGCGGTCACCGGGACACGGCGAGCCCGTCGACGACCTCGACGCCGGGCATCGCGCAGAGGAGCTCGCCGGGCATGAGCAGCTTGGACCGCCGCACCCCGGAGCCCATCAGTGCGAGCGCCCCCGGCGCGGCGAACCGGGAGTCCACGAGCACCCGCCACCCGGCGGGCAGGCCCACCGGGGTGATGCCGCCGTACTCCATCCCCGACTCGTCGGTCGCGCGCTCCATGGGCAGGAACGACGCCTTGCGCGCGTCGAGCAGCTTGCGCACGCGGGTGTTGACGTCGGCGAACGTGGCCGCGGTGACGACGCAGGCGGCGATGCGTTCGACGTCGCCGCGCCGCCCGGCCACGACCACGCAGTTGGCGGAGGCCTCGGGCGGCAGACCGTGCAGGTCGTTCAGCGTGGCCGTGTCCGCGTGGTCCGGGTCGATCTCCGTGACGGCGACCAGCCCGCCGACGCGGTCGTCCAGCGCGGCCCAGGCGCGCAGCGCGTCGGCGACGGGCGGCGCGAGCAGGTCGGGACGGTCGAGCGCGGGCGTCCACGTCAGGTCGCCGAGGGTGGGGAGCCCGGGCATCCCGGGCGTCGTCGCGCCGCTCACCGGCGGTAGGTCGCCGTGAGCGTGGCGCGCGCGAGGACGTGGAAGTAGACGTTGAACGCGACGTGCACCGGGCTGTTCGCCTCGGACAGGCCGAGCGACGGGACGTCGAGGGCGTGCACCGCGAAGACGTAGCGGTGCGGGTGGTCGCCGGGCGGGGGGCCGGCCCCCTCGAAGCCGAGCCGTCCGCCGTCGCTCGGCACGTGGAACGCCCCGGCCGGGAGGCTCGCCCCGCCCACGGCGCCCGCGCCGCGCTCCAGCGAGGTGACGTCCGCGGGGACGTCGACGGCGGTCCAGTGCCAGTAGCCCGACGGCGTCGGGGCGTCCGGGTCGAAGCAGCTCACCACGAACGACCGCGTCGCCGCGGGGGCGCCCGACCACGCGAGGTGGGGCGACACGTCGGCGCCGTCGACGCTGAAGTCGACGGCGAGCGGCTCGCCGTCGGTGACGTCCGAGCTCTTGAGCGTGAACGTCGCCGGGACGGGGAGCAGCGAGTACGGGTCCGGGGGCAGCGGTCGTGCGAAGTCCTTGCCTGTGTCCGTGCCAGTCATGGGGCCATGCTGCCCGACCGCCCGCGGTGCTGGCCAGGGCGGCGATGACGGCCAGCGCGGCGCGGGCGGGCCGTGGTACGGTGCTCGCGCAAACCGACCGGACGGTACGCCGGTCGGTCGGGAGCGTCGCGAGGAGGCGATGGTGGGGTCGGTCGACAGGTTCACGGGCAGGTTCACGGACAGGGTCGCGCTGGTCACCGGCGGCAGCCGTGGCATCGGGCTCGCCGTCGCCCGGCGGCTCGTGGACGAGGGCTGCGCCGTCGTCGTCACCGGGCGCAAGCAGGAGGCGCTCGACGAGGCCGTCGCGGCCCTCGGGCCCGAGCGCGCCTCGGGCGTGGCGGGCCGGGTCGACGACCCCGCGCACCGCGCCGCCGTCCTCGCCCACGTCGCCGAGCGCCACGGGCGCCTCGACCACCTCGTCAACAACGCCGGCATCAACCCGGCGTGGGGGCCCGCGCTCGAGGTGGACCCGGGCGTCGCACGCAAGATCCTCGAGGTGAACGTCGTGTCCGCGCTCGAGTGGACCCGCGACGCCGTCGCCGGCGGGCTGAGCCGGTCGGTCGTGAACGTGGCCTCGATCTCCGGGACGTCCTCCAGCCCGAACATCGCCTTCTACGGCGCGTCCAAGGCCGCCCTCATCAACCTCACCCAGCAGCTCGCCCAGGAGCTGGCGCCCGCGCTCCGGGTCAACGCCGTCGCCCCGGCCGTCGTGAAGACGCGGTTCTCCCGCGCGCTCTACGAGGGGCACGAGGGGCAGGTGGCAGAGCGCTACCCCCTCGCGCGGCTGGGCGTGCCCGACGACGTCGCCGGGCCCGTCGCCTTCCTGCTCTCGGACGACGCGGCGTGGGTGACCGGCCAGACGCTCCGGATCGACGGCGGCGCGAGCATCGCGCCCGTCGGGTGAAGGATGGGGGCATGAAGAGCACGAACGTCGCCGACCGGGTCACCGCGGCCGCCCTGGACCTGTTCGCCACGCAGGGGTACGCCACCACCAGCGTGCAGCAGATCGTCGAGGCCGCGGGCGTCACCAAGGGCGCCATGTACCACTACTTCCAGTCCAAGGACGACCTGCTGTTCGCCATCTACGACCGGATGCTGGCGCTGCAGAAGGCCCACCTCGACCAGATCGTCGCCTCCGGCGGGCCGGTCGAGGACGTCGTGCGGACCGTGTGCGTGGACGTCGTCGAGACCTCGATCGACTTCCTGCCGGAGGGCACCGTCTTCTTCCGCAGCATGCACATGCTCACCGAGCCGCGGCTCAAGGAGGTCACGCAGCGCCGTCGCGAGTACCACGACGAGTTCGCGGCGCTCCTGCGGCGCGGCCAGGACGAGGGCGTCTTCCGCACCGACGTCCCGCGGCCGCTGCTGGTGGCGCACTTCTTCAGCGACGTGCACTACCTGTCGCACTGGTACTCGCCCGAGGGCCCCGAGACGAAGTCCGAGGTGGCCGAGCAGCTCACGGGGCTGTTCCTGCGCGGGATCCGGACCGCCGCGGACTGACCAGGCCCGCCGCGGCGCCGACGACCGGGCGGGCACGACACCGACGAGACGAGAGCGACGATGACGACGCTGCCCGGAACGACCCCCGCCCGTACCCCCGCCGCCGACGGTCCCGCGACGATGCGCGCCTGGCGCGTGACCGGCCCGGGCGAACCTGCGGACGTGCTGCGGCTCGACGAGGTGCCCGCGCCGGAGCCCGGGGCGGGGGAGGTGCTCGTGCGGGTGCGCGCCGTCGCGGTGAACTTCCCCGACGTCCTGCTGGCCCGCGGCGAGTACCAGGTGCGGCCCGAGCCGCCGTTCGTGCCCGGCATCGAGCTGTGCGGCGACGTGGTCGCCCTCGGCGAGGGCGTCACGGCCGGCGACCGCGGGATCGCGCCGGGCGCACGCGTGGTCGGCTCCGCCATCGGCGTGCTGTCCGAGCTGGCGGCGCTGCCCGCCGCCGCCGTGCGGCCGGCGCCCGAGGGCCTGGGCGACGCCGAGGCGGCCGCGCTGACGATCGCGTACCAGACGGCGTGGTTCGCCCTGCACCGCAAGGCGCGCATCCGGCCGGGGGAGCACCTGCTGGTGCACGCCGCGGCCGGCGGCGTCGGGACCGCGGCGGTGCAGCTCGGCGTCGCGGCGGGGGCCCGGGTGATCGGCGTCGTCGGGAGCCCGGCGAAGGCGGCCGTCGCGACGGCGGCGGGTGCGCACCACGTCCTCGTGCGCGACGGCGACCTCGCCGCCCGGGTCAAGGAGCTCACGGGAGGCGCGGGCGCCGACGTGGTCGTCGACCCGGTCGGGGGCGCGTCGTTCGAGCAGTCGACGCGCTGCATCGCCTTCGAGGGGCGGGTCGTCGTCGTGGGATTCGCGAGCGGCGACGTCCCGCCGGTGCGCGCGAACCACGCCCTCGTGAAGAACTATGACGTGCTCGGCCTGCACTGGGCGCTCTACCAGCAGCGCCGCCCCGACCTGGTCGACGCGGCGCACGACGCGCTGTCGCGCCTGGCCGCGGAGGGCGCCGTGCGGCCCGTGGTCGCCGACGAGGTGCCCTTCGAGGACGCCCCCGCCGCCGTGCAGCGCCTCGCCGGCGGCACCACGACCGGCCGCCTCGTCGTCCGCGTCGCCGGCTGACGCACTGCGCACGTCCACCGACCCCACCCCGCCGCCCTTCCGGCAAGCGATCTGTCGCGGCATCCGGCCGGA
>NZ_JBHXAW010000351.1:0-3907 GCF_042726645.1 Isoptericola sp. NPDC060257 | reverse complement strand
GTCCAGCGGCTGCTCGACGACGGTGACCGCCCGGACGACACCCGGCTCTGGCACGCCCTGCGCGGCACGAGCCGCGGCGGCAAGCGGCTGCGCCCCCGGCTCCTGCTCGACGCGTACGACGCGCTCGCCGGGGCGGCGCCGCCCGAGCCGCGGGACGTCGCGGTGCGCGTCGCCGCCGCCCTCGAGCTCCTCCACCACGCGTTCCTCGTGCACGACGACGTGATCGACGGCGCGGACACGCGCCGCGGCCGTCCCAACGTGGCCGGGTTGCACGCCGCGCAGGCGCTGGAGTCCGGGGCCAGCGCGCGGCAGGCCGAGGGCTACGGCGCCGCCGCCGGCATCCTCGCCGGCGACCTCGCCCTGGCGGCGGCCGTGCGGGCGGTCGCGCTCTGCGGGGCGGCCCCGTCGGCCACCGAGCAGCTCCTCGACGTCGTCGATGAGGCCATGCACCTCACCGCGGACGGCGAGCTCGCGGACGTCCGCCTCAGCCTCGGGGGGTGCGCCGACCTCGACGAGACGCTGCGCACCGCGGAGCGCAAGACCGCGGTCTACTCCTTCCAGCTCCCCCTGCGGGCCGCGGTGATCCTGGCCGGCCGGGAGGACCTGGACGAGGGCGTCCGGCGGCTGGGCCGCGACCTCGGGCTCGCGTTCCAGCTGCGGGACGACCTCGACGGCGTGTTCGGCGACCCGGCCGAGACCGGCAAGAGCAACGCCTCCGACCTGCGGGAGGGCAAGTGCACCCCGCTGGTCGCCCTCGCGCACGGGACGTCGGCGTGGGGCGAGCTGAGCACCCTGCTCGGCGACCCCGACACCGGGGACGCCGAGCTGCAGAGGGCCCGCGAGCTCCTGGAGGCCTGCGGGGCGCGTGCCGCCGTCGAGACGCTCGCCGCGGACCTCGAGCGGGACGCCGTGGCGCTCGGCCTCACCCTGGGCCTGGGGGAGCTTGCCGAGAACATGGCCGGGGCACACCTCACCCGGGCGTCGAGCGCCGCATGAACGCCGCGACGACATCGAGCGGGGCGGTCCCCGCCGTGCCCGCGGCCGGCGCCGCGGTCGCCGGCGTCGACGCCGGCATCGACGTCGACCCGACGTACGACGCCACCGCCGTGCGCAGCGCCGCGGTGGTGGTCCGCGCCTATTCCACGTCGTTCGGCTGGGCGTGCCGCCTGCTCGGCGACGACGTGCGCGACCACGTGCGCGGCGTCTACGCGCTGGTCCGGGTGGCCGACGAGATCGTCGACGACCCGCGGCCGGGGCTCTCCGTCGCCGAGCGCGGCGAGCTGCTCGACGAGCTCGAGCAGGAGGTGGCGCGGGCGCGGGGACGCGGGCGCAGCAGCAACTTCGTGGTGCACGCGTTCGCGCGCACGGCGCGCCGGTTCGGCATCGGGGACGACCTGGTGGGGCCGTTCTTCGCGTCGATGCGGACCGACCTCACGGTCACCGCCCACGACGAGGCCGGATTCGCCGCGTACGTGCACGGCTCGGCCGAGGTGGTCGGGCTGATGTGCCTGCGGGTGTTCGTCGCCGCCGACGACGCGGCCTACGACCGGCTGGCGCCCGGTGCGGCCCGCCTCGGGGCGGCGTTCCAGAAGGTCAACTTCCTGCGCGACCTGGCCGAGGACGTGGACCTGCGCGGCCGGTCGTACTTCCCGGGGCTGGACGTGGACGCGTTCGACGACGCCGACCGTGACCGGCTGCTCGCCGACGTCGACGCTGACCTGGCGGCCGCGCGCGTCGCGATCGACGAGCTGCCGCGCAGCTCGCGGCTCGCCGTACGGGTGGCGCACGACCTGTTCGCCGAGCTCTCCCGTCGGCTGGCGGCCACCCCGGCCGCCACGATCCGGCGGGAGCGGGTGAGGGTCCCGGGGCCGGTCAAGGCGCGGCTGGTGGCCGGGGCCCTTGCGAGGGAGGCGCTCCGATGAGGGTGGTCGTCGTGGGGGCGGGGATCGCGGGGCTGGCGACGGCGGGGCTGCTCGCCCGCGACGGGCACGAGGTCGAGGTGCTCGAGCGGCACGACGCCCCGGGTGGCCGCGCCGGCTCGTGGGAGCGCGCGGGCTTCCGCTTCGACACCGGCCCCTCCTGGTACCTCATGCCCGAGGTCTTCGACCACTGGTTCCGTCTCATGGGGTCGAGCGCCGACCGCGAGCTCGACCTGGTCGGCCTCGACCCGGCCTACCGGGTCTTCTTCGAGGGGCACGACGGCGCCCTGGACATCTCGCCCGACCGGGCCGCCAACGTCGCGGCGTTCGAGGCCGTCGAGCCCGGCGCGGGAGCACGGCTGGACCGCTACCTGGACTCCGCGCACGACACGTACGACCTGGCGTTGCGGCGCTTCCTGTACACGACGTTCGCCTCGTGGCGGCCGTTCGCGCACCGGGACGTCGCGACGCGGCTGCACCGGCTCGGGCCGCTGCTCGGCAGGTCGCTCGGCTCCCGCGTCGCCGCGCGCTTCCGGGACGTGCGGCTGCGCCAGGTGCTGGGCTATCCCGCGGTCTTCCTCGGCTCGTCGCCGGACCGGGCGCCGAGCCTGTACCACCTCATGAGCGCCCTCGATCTCGACGGTGGCGTGCGTTATCCCCAGGGGGGATTCGCGCGCGTGGTGGACGCGGTCGCCGGGCTCGCGGTGGGCGCAGGCGTCACCCTGCGCACCCGCGCCCGCGCGACCGCGATCACGACCACGGCCGTCGGGGCCCGCCCGGGGTCGGCTCGGTCCGGGCCCTCCGTCCCCGGACCCCGCCGTCCCCGGGCCGCGGTGACGGGGGTGCGCTGGGTGGACGACGCCGGGCGGGAGCACCATGCGCCCGCGGACGTCGTCGTCGCCGCGGCCGACCTGCACCACGTGGAGCAGGACCTGCTGCCGCCCGACCTCCGCGACCGGTCGCCCGCGTGGTGGTCCCGCCGCGACCCGGGCCCCGGCGGCGTCCTGGTGATGCTCGGCGTGCGGGGGCGGGTGCCGCAGCTCGCCCACCACTCCCTGTTCTTCACCGCGGACTGGGAGGAGAACTTCGGCGCCATCGCCGAGGGCCGCGTGCCCGACCCGGCGTCGCTGTACGTGTGCGCGCCGTCCCGCACCGATCCGACCGTGGCGCCGCCGGGGCACGAGAACCTGTTCCTGCTCGTCCCCGTCCCCGCCGACCCCGGCCTCGGGCGCGGCGGCGAGGACGGGGCGGGTGACGCCGCCGTCGAGGCGATCGCGGACGCCGCCATCGACCGTGTCGCCGCCTGGGCGGGCGTGCCCGACCTGCGTGCGCGGGTCGTGGTGCGGCGCACGGTCGGGCCCGGGGACTTCGCGGCGGACCTCTCGTCGTGGTCCGGTGGCATGCTCGGACCGGCGCACACGCTGCGTCAGAGCGCGATGTTCCGGGCGGGGAACCGTTCGCGGCGCGTCGCGGGGCTGCTCCACGCCGGCGGGTCGACCATCCCCGGCGTCGGGCTGCCGATGTGCCTCATCAGCGCGGAGCTCGCCGTGAAGCGGGTCCGCGGCGACATTACCGCCCACCCGCTGACCGAGCCGTTCCCCGAGACCCGTCCGGCCCTCGCCTCCCGGGAGTGATCACCCTGCACTGGACCTCCTTCGTCTACCTCGCGCTGCTGCTCGGGGCGCTCGCCTCGATGGCCCTCGTGGACCGGCGCGCGCGCCTCCTCCTCTGGTCGGCGCACCCCGGCCGCGGCGCCGCCGTGCTCGCCGTCGGCGCCCTGGTGTTTCTCGGGTGGGACCTCGTGGCGATCGCGGCGGGCTTCTACTCCCGCGGCGGGGCGGCCATGACCGGCGTCGAGCTCGCGCCGCACCTGCCGCTCGAGGAGCTGTTCTTCATCCTGTTCCTCTGTTATTTCACGCTGGTGCTGCACGGGCTCCTGCGGCGGGCGGTCGCCGGGCGGGGCGCTGCACGACGTCGCCCCGCCCGGC
>NZ_JBHXAW010000350.1:0-3936 GCF_042726645.1 Isoptericola sp. NPDC060257 | reverse complement strand
CCGCGGCGGTCGCCTCCTCCAGGGAACGCGTCGGTGCCGGCAGCTTCCGCGAGAGCGTCCGTGTGAAGAACGGCGCGTACCGCACCTTCAGGCCCACCCGGAACACTGCCCGGCCCTCGGCCTCGGTGTCCGCGTGCGCCTGCGCGGCGAGCTCCCGCAGCGCCGCCGTGACCTGGTCGGCCGTCGTGAGGTTGCGCTGGTAGGTGGTCTCCCGGCTGTGCCCGCGGGCCACCCACGGGGTGTCGTCGACGACGGCGGAGCCCTCCCCGCGGCCCAGCTCCCCGTACCAGGCGCCCATCCGCGGCCCGAGCTCGCCGACCAGGACCGCGTCGTCCGCCGCGGCGAGCTGCGCGACGGTGTCGATGCCGTGCGCCGCGAGCCGCTTCGACACCCGGGAGCCCACGCCCCACAGGTCGGCGGTCGGGCGCTCCCCCATCACCTCGAACCAGTTCTCCGCGGTGAGCCGGTAGACGCCCGCCGGCTTGCCGAACCCTGTCGCGATCTTCGCCCGGACCTTGGTGTCGCCGATCCCGACCGAGCAGCGCAGGTCGGTCGCGTCGAGCACCGCCCGCTGGACGGCGTGCGCGAACTCCTCCGGGGCCTCCCCGTCGTACCCGAGGAACGCCTCGTCCCAGCCGAGGACCTCGACCACCGTGCCCAGACGGCGCAGCGCCGCCATCACCTGCGCGGAGGCCGCCTCGTACACCGGGTGGTCGACCGGCAGGATCACCGCGTCCGGCACCTTGCGGGCCGCCACGCGCAGCGGCATCCCCGACCGGACGCCGTACGCCCGCGCCTCGTACGACGCGGTGGAGACCACCGCGCGCTCCGTCGGGTCGCCGCGTCCGCCGACGATCACGGGCCTGCCCGCGAGCTCCGGGCGCCGCAGCAGCTCGACCGCGGCCAGGAACTGGTCGAGGTCGACGTGCAGCACCCAGCGGAAGCGGCGCGCGCCCATGCCCCGAGTCTGCGTCACGTCACGGAGGTCCGCGCCGTGCAGGGACCTACGCGTGTCCCGCCGGCGGCACGACGAGGTCGCCCAGGTCGGGCGGCCGGTAGCCCGCCCCCTTGAGCACCTTGCCGTCCGACCGCCGCAGCACCCGGCCGTCCGCGTCCACCTTGCTCATGTTCGAGCGGTGGACCTCGACGAAAACCGCCGGCAGGTCGATCCCCAGCACGTCGGCCGCGCCGTAGGTGACGTAGAGGACGTCGGCCAGCTCCTTCGCCACGGCCCGGTACGCGGCAGTGACGTCGCCGCCCTCGGCCAGCCCCGTCGCGAGGTCCGCGAGCGCCTCCGCCGCCTCCCCGGACTCCTCCGCCAGCAGCGCCCGGCGGTGCTCCGCCAGACCGGGTCGGGCGGTCTCGACCTCGAGGTCGAACGCCGCGCGGAACTCGGCGACACGTCGCATCGGCTCGTGGTCCATGCCGGCACCGTAGGCGGTCCCCGGTGCGTCGTCGAGCGGGTGAGGACCGGGCGAAAACCGGGGGCGCGCGCATTCCCGGCGCCGTGGGCCGCTCTCTCCCAGGGCGACCACCCCCGGGTCGCGCCTCCCCCTGGAAGAGAGCACCACCATGTCCGTCTCCACCCCGACCCACCGCACGACCGCCGGCACCCGCGCCCCGGGCGCCCCCGCCGCCCGTCGCCTCCCGAACGCCCTGGCCGAGCAGGTGGCGCTGCGGCTCGACGTCGCCGTGACCGCCCTCGCCCGGTTCCTCACCCGGTGGTCCGTCCCGGCCCTGCGGGTCGCGCTCGGGCTCGTGTTCCTCGGCTTCGGCGTCCTGAAGTTCTTCCCGGGCGCCAGCCCCGCCGAGGAGATCGCGGGCCGCACCGTCGAGACGCTCACGCTCGGGTTCGTCCCCGCCACGACCGCCGTCGTCCTGGTCGCCGTCATGGAGACCTTCATCGGGCTCACGCTGATCTCCGGCCGCCTGCTGCGGGTCGGGCTGGTCGCCCTCGCCGTGGCGATGGTCGGCATCCTGTCCCCCGTCGCGCTGTTCGGCGACGAGCTGTTCGGGCACGGCATGACCCTGCTGGGCCAGTACGTGCTCAAGGACGTCGTCCTGGTCGCGGGCGCCGCCGTCGTCGCGGCCGTCGCGCTCGGCGCGCGCCTGCGCCTCGAGGCCTGACGAGTCAGACGCCCTCGCACCACCCCGGAGCCTCCGGCCGTCCCCCGGCCGGAGGCTCCGGCGCGTCGGCGTGTCCGGATGGTGAGAAGTCTCCGGACGGCGCTGGCGCTCGCCGGATCGGCTGCTATACCTCCGCCCAGGTCACGAGCCCCAGCGCGAAGCCCCGGCTGGCTGGGCAGCAACCCCACGTCACGGCGGGGTGCTCCGGGAGATGACCTGGCCGCCGGCCGGTCCGCGCACGCGGGCCGAGACGCCGTGCGGCAAGCGTGATCGACGGACTGCGAGGGACGACCCATGACCGAGAACACCCGCCCCGCCACCCCCTCCGTGGTGGTGGTCTCCGGCAACCCGCGCGCGGGCTCGCGCACCCTGACCGCGGCGGAGACCGCCGCCCGCCGCGTCGCCGAGCTGCTCGGCGCCGCGGACGTGGCGACGATCGAGCTCGCGGCGTTCGCGGGCGAGATCCTCACGGCCGCGCACCCGGCCGCCGACGCGGCGAAGGAGCGCCTGGCGCGCGCCACGGTCGCCGTCGTCGCGACCCCCGTCTACAAGGCCTCCTACACGGGCCTGCTCAAGGCGTTCCTCGACCTCTACGGGCCCGACGGCCTGGCGGGCGTCGTCGTCGTGCCGCTCGTCGTGTCCGGCAACCCGGCGCACGCCCTCGCCGGCGAGGCGCACCTGCGGCCCGTGCTCGTGGAGCTGGGTGCGGTCGTGCCCACCCGCACCCTGACCCTCACCGAGGCCCAGCTGCCGGACCTCGGCGAGGCGCTGGACCCCTGGTTCGCCCGCTGGGCGACGCCGCTGCGCCGGGCCGCCGGCGTCCCCGCACCGCCGGCCGCCACGACCACCACCCCCACGACCACCGAGCTGACGGGAGCCGCCCTGTGACCACGGAGCACGCCCACCAGCGCACCGACCTGTCCGCGCTCTCGGGGATCGAGGAGCTCCTGGCCCAGCAGGACGAGCCCCAGCTGTCCCCTGACGAGTTCAAGACGGTGTTCCGCCAGCACCCGGCCGGCGTGGCCGTCGTCGCGCTCGAGCACGCGGGCCGCCCCGTCGGGTTCACGGCCACGTCCGTGATCTCCGTGTCCGCCGCACCGCCCCTGCTCGCGTTCTCGCTGGCGTCCACCTCGTCGTCCTGGCCCGCCGTCTCGACGGCCAGCACGCTCGCGATCAGCTTCCTCGCCGATCACCAGGACGACCTCTCCGCCCGGTTCGCCACCAGCGGCATCGACCGCTTCGCGGGGGGCGGCTGGACGGCACTTCCCTCGGGCGAGCCCGTCATCGACGGCGCCGTCTCCTGGGTGCGCGCCCGCGTGCTGCAGCGCACCCCGGTCGGCGACAGCTACCTGGTCTCGCTGCGCGCGCTGCAGTCCGGGTCGGACGGGACCTCACCCCTGGTCTACCTCGACCGCACCTACCACCGGCTCGGCGACGAGTCCGCGATCTGACGGGACCACGACACATGACCGACCTCACCACCCCCTTCGTCGTCGGGCTCGACGTCGACGGCGCGGGCGCCCACCCGGCGGCAGCCGCCGCGACAGGCCTCACGCCGGCCGAGACCGTCGGCGCGCCTCGCCTCGCCCGCAGCGTGCGGCGGGCCGAGAACGCCGGCGTCACCTTCGCGACGTTCGCCGACGCGCTGCTGCCCGCGGTCGCCGGGTCGCCCGGCTCGGCGCGGCTCGACGCCGTCACCCGCGCGGCGTTCGTGGCCCGCACCACCACCACGATCGGGCTGGTGCCCCAGGTCCCGGCCACCTACCCGGAGCCGTTCCACGTCGCGGCCCAGCTCGCCTCCCTCGACAT
>NZ_JBHXAW010000349.1:0-3967 GCF_042726645.1 Isoptericola sp. NPDC060257 | reverse complement strand
CCGCGGCGTCGACCCGACGTCCGACGAGGCGCAGGCGCTCGCCGCCCGGCACGCCGCCTGGCTCGGCGGCGTCCCCGGCACGCCGGGGTCCGACCGGGGGCGGCCGACGAAGGAGTACGTCGTGGGCCTGGCGGAGATGTACGTGGCCGACCCGCGGTTCGCGAAGAACTACGGCGGCACCGAGCGCGCGACGTTCGTGCGCGACGCCCTCGTCGCCTACGCGGAGCGCGAGCTCTGACCCGCCCCTGCCCCGAGTTGTCAGGACGTGCGCGCGGTATACCCGGCGCACGTCCTGACAGCTCGCGAGGGTGGGAGGATGCCCGGGTGAGCGACGACTGGGCGGCGCAGCGCACGGAGGCGGCACGCGTGCAGGCGGAGCGTCTGCGCGCGCGGCAGGACGCCGAGCACACGGAGGCGGAGGCGCTGCTGCGCGACTTCGTCCGGGCCGCGGCGGACGCCGGGCTGGTGCCCGGGCCGCTGGAGGTCAAGGGGTACGGCGGGCGCGGGACGGCGCGCACGTCGCTGCGCGGCTGGTACCTGCGGCACGACCGCACGGCAGCGGTCACGACCGACGGCACGTTCTACGTGCTCACCGCGCCGCTGACGCTGCTCGACCGGGTGCGCGGCGCGCGGGTCGAGCCCCAGCGCCCGCCGATGATCCTGGGAGCGGGCGGCAAGGACGGCAGCTCGATCGAGCTCCTCGACGCGCTGGAGCGGGTGCTCCCGGGCTGGCGGGACGTCGGGCGGGGCGCCGCGACGTAGCGGTGTAGCGGTGCGTCGTCGTCCCGCGGCACGACGGCGAGCGAGCGCTACGCCAGCGCCGCGCCGACCGGCCCGGCGACCTCGGGCAGCGCCAGGTAGCCCGCCCAGGAACCGTCGTCGAGGCGGTACGCCGCGGCGTGGAACCCCGGGGCCCGGTTGGTCACGCGCAGGGCCTCGATCCCCGGCGACCCGGCAGGCAGCGGGAAGACGTCGGGCGCGACGTCGTGCAGCGCGAGCAGGTCGCGCGGGTCGCGGGGGCTCACCCAGCGCCCCGCCCGCGCGGGGAACGCCAGCGGCGCGCGGGACTCCACCGCCTCCCGGACCGCCCGGATGCCGAGCGGCGAGCCCGGCGTGAGCAGCAGCGGCACGTCCGGTCCGCCCGTGCGGGCGGACAGCACCGAGTACGCCACGACGCTGCCGAGCGAGTGCGCGACGACGACGGCGGGCTCGACGGCCGACGTCGCATCGGCCAGGGCGTCGGCGAGGCCCGCGTCGATCACCCGCCGGACGGCGTCGTCGTGCAGGTAGGCGTACACGTCCCGGGTCAGCGTGAGCAGGACGGCGGCGCTGACGCCGGGAACGTAGCGGTCCACGAGGGCCAGCGTCGCGACGAGGGCGTCGACGAGGGCGTCTCCGACCACCCCCTCCGCCTCGACCGACGTCTCGACGGCTGGTGGGGCGGGCGACGGACCGGCGGGCCGGTGCCCGGCGGGCCGGTGCCCGGCGGCCGCGAGGACCTCGCGCGCGACGTCGAGCACGAACCGCAGCTCGCCGTCCGGCAGGGCGCGCACCAGCCGGGGGAGCGCGGCCGGGTCGGCGGCCAGCGCGTGCACCGTCACCGGGGGCGGCGTGCCACCGTCGACCAGCCGCTCCAGGGTGTCGCCGTAGTAGACGAAGGACGCGTCGTCGTCCGTCGGCCGCAGCGGGGACCCCGCGGCCGCGAGGCCCGCGCCGAGCGCGCCGAGCCACTCCCCCTCGAGCGACTCCGGGTCGCGTCCGTCGAGGTCACGGCCGTGGACGAGCACCAGTCGGGTCACCCGGGCGACGGTACCGACCCGTGCCGGCCCGACCTCCCGGACGCGCCGTGCACGACCCGCCGGGCGCCGGGCGTGGGACGCTGTGCCCATGGGGAACACGGAGGATGTCGCAGCCCTGGTCGCCGAGGTGGAGCAGCAGGAGCGCGAGCTCGTGCTCACCCGGTTCACGCACGACGACGCGTGGCAGCTCGGCTGCCTGCTCGTCGAGCTCGCCACCGAGCGCGGCCTGGCCGTGACGGTCGACGTCCGCAAGGGGACCCAGCAGGTGTTCCACGCGGCGCGCGAGGGAACCACCGCGAACAACGACTCGTGGGTGCAGCGGAAGGTGCGCGTCGTGGAGCGGTTCGGGGCGTCGTCGTTCCTGGTGGGCCTGCGCGCCCGGGCGAGCGGTCAGGACTTCAACACCCTGCAGCAGCTGCCCCTGCAGGAGTACGCCGCGCACGGCGGCGCGTTCCCCGTGCGGGTCGAGGGCGTCGGGATCGTCGGTGTCGTCACCGTGTCCGGTCTGGCGCAGGCCGACGACCACGCGCTGGTCGTCGAGGCGCTCCGCGTGCAGGCCGCCGGCGGCGCCTGACTCCCGCGACGCCCGCCGTCTACGGTGGGCCCCGTGCCCGCGCTGCTCCTGACGAACGCCCGCCTCGCCGGCCGGCCCGACCGGCCCGTCGACGTCCTGCTCGACGACGGCCGGATCGCCGCGGTGACGCCGGCGGGCGCCCCCGCCCCGGTGCAGGTGAGCGCTGTGCCGGAGCGGGTCGACGTCGACGGCCGCACCGTGGTCCCCGGCCTGTGGGACGCGCACACGCACCTCACGCAGTGGGCGATGGTGCGCCAGCGCCTCGACGTGTCGGCGGCGACGAGCGCGGCACACGCCGCGGCCCTGGTGCGCGACCGCCTCGACCGGGCGGCGCCGCCCACCGGCGGCACGCCGCTCGTCGGCTACGGCTTCCGGTGGGCCACCTGGCCGGACGACCCGACCGCCGCGGTGCTCGACGCGGTTGCCGGCGACGTGCCGGTCGTCCTGCTGTCCGGCGACCTGCACAGCGCGTGGGCGTCGACGGCGGGCCTGCGCTTCCTCGGCATCGCGGAGCACCCGACCGGCCTGCTGCGCGAGGAGGAGTGGATGCCCGCCAGCCCGCGCATCGTCACGGTGGACGACGCCGTGGCGGACGCCCTGGTGGTGGACGCGGCGCGCGCGGCCGCCGCGCGCGGCGTCGTCGGCGTCGTCGACTTCGAGGTGGCGGACAACCTCACCGCGTGGCGCCGGCGGGTGGCCGGCGGCTGGGACGGCCTGCGCGTGCGCGCCGGCGTCTGGGAGCAGCACCTGGACGCGGTGCTCGGCGCCGGGCTGCGGCACGGGGACCCGCTCGGGGATCCCGCGGGGTCCGACCTCGTGACGCAGGGTCCGCTCAAGGTGATCAGCGACGGGTCGCTCAACACGCTCACGGCGTTCTGCTTCGAGGAGTACGCGGGTGTGGCCGGCCCGGACGCGCACGGCATCCTCAACATCGCGACCGACCGGCTCGCGCCCCTCATGGCCCGCGCGCACGCGGCCGGCCTGCGGTGCGCGATCCACGCCATCGGCGACCGCGCGAACTCCCTCGCCCTCGACGCGTTCGAGGCGTCCGGAGCCCGCGGGTCGGTGGAGCACGCACAGCTGCTGCGCCCCGACGACGTGGCGCGGTTCGCCGCGCTGGGCGTCACCGCGAGCGTGCAGCCCGAGCACGCGATGGACGACCGCGACGTCGCCGAGGAGCTGTGGCCCGGTCGTACCGCGCGCGCGTTCCCGCTGGCAGAGCTGCGTGCCGCGGGCGTGCCGCTGACCCTCGGGTCGGACGCGCCCGTCGCCCCGCTCGACCCGTGGGTCGCGATCGCCTCCGCCGTCACCCGGTCGCGTGACGGCCGCGCGCCCTGGCACCCGGAGCAGCGGATCGACGTGCGCGCCGCCCTCGAGGCGTCCGCCGACGGCCGGCCGCTGGACCTCGCCGTCGGCGGCCCCGCCGACCTGGCCCTGCTCGACGTCGACCCGCTCGCGCTGCCGGCAGCGCACGACGACGCGGCGGCGCACGACCCGGCGGCGCTGGCCGGCGCGCTGCGCGCCACCGCCGTCGCCGGCACGCTCGTCGCCGGCCGCTGGACCCACGACGCCCTGTAGAACACGCCTTCCAGCC
>NZ_JBHXAW010000348.1:0-3989 GCF_042726645.1 Isoptericola sp. NPDC060257 | reverse complement strand
TCGCCCCAGAGGGACGACGGGCCCGGGCGTCCGTGCGGAGGCGCGGGTCAGCCCACCTGGCGCTCCGCGGTGTCCACGACGTTCGCCAGCAGCATGGCGCGCGTCATCGGCCCGACGCCGCCCGGGTTGGGCGAGTACCAGGACGCGACCTCGCGCGCGGCCGGGTCGATGTCGCCCACCACGCGCGACTTTCCTGTCTCCGGGTCGGTCTCCCGCGAGACGCCGACGTCGACGAGCACCGCGCCCGGCTTGACCATGTCCGCCGTGACGATCCCCTTGACGCCGGCCGCCGCCACGACGACGTCGGCCCGCTTGACGAGTGCCGGCAGGTCGGTGGTGCCCGTGTGGGTGAGCGTGACCGTCGCGTTGACGGCGCGCCGCGTGAGCAGCAGGCCGATCGAGCGGCCGACGGTCACGCCGCGGCCCACCACGACGACGTCCTTGCCCTGGAGGTCGACGTCGTGCCGCAGCAGCAGGTCGATGATGCCGCGGGGCGTGCAGGGCAGCGGGGAGGTGACCTCCTCGTTGACGCGCAGCACGAGGCGCCCGAGGTTGGTCGGGTGCAGGCCGTCCGCGTCCTTGTCCGGGTCGATCAGCTCGAGCACGCGGTTGGTGTCGACACTCTTCGGCAGCGGGAGCTGCACGATGAACCCGGTGCACGCCGGGTCCTCGTTGAGCCGCCGCACGGCCGCCTCGATCTCGTCCTGCGTGGCGGTGGCGGGAAGGTCCTCGCGGATCGACTCGATGCCGACCTCTGCGCAGTCCCGGTGCTTGCCGGCGACGTACCACTGCGAGCCCGGGTCCTCGCCCACGAGCAGAGTGCCGAGCCCCGGCACGACGCCGCGCTCGCGCAGAGCGGTCACCCGCTCGCGCAGCTCGGCCTTGATCGTGGCCGCGGTGGCCTTGCCGTCCAGGACCTGCGCGGTCACTGGGCCAGCCCGGGGTAGAGCGGGAAGTCGGCCGTGAGCTTCGCGACGCGCGCCGCGAGCGCGTCGACGTCGGCCGAGGCGCCGTCCCGCAGGGCGACGGCGATGATGTCGGCGACCTCGGTGAACTCGGCGTCGCCGAACCCGCGGGTGGCGAGCGCCGGCGTGCCGATGCGCAGGCCGGAGGTGACGCGCGGCGGGCGCGGGTCGAACGGCACGGCGTTGCGGTTCACGGTGATGCCGGCGTCGTGCAGGAGGTCCTCGGCCTGCTGGCCGTCGAGCGAGGAGTTCCGCAGGTCGACGAGCACCAGGTGCACGTCGGTGCCGCCGGTGAGGACGGACACGCCCTGCTCGGCGACGTCCGCCTGCGACAGCCGCTCGGCGATGATCTGCGCGCCGCGCAGCGTGCGCTCCTGGCGGTCCTTGAACTCGTCGGTGCCGGCGACCTTGAACGCCACGGCCTTGGCCGCGATCACGTGCATGAGCGGGCCGCCCTGCTGGCCCGGGAACACCGCCGAGTTGATCTTCTTGGCGTGCTCCTCCTTGCTCAGGATGAAGCCGGACCGGGGCCCGCCGATGGTCTTGTGCACCGTGGAGGACACGACGTCGGCGTGCGGCACGGGGCTCGGGTGCAGGCCCGCGGCCACGAGGCCGGCGAAGTGCGCCATGTCGACCCAGAGCTTGGCGCCGACCTCGTCCGCGACGTCGCGGAACGCCGCGAAGTCGAGGTGGCGGGGGTAGGCGGACCAGCCGGCGATGATGACGTCCGGGCGGTGCTCGAGGGCGCGCTTGCGGACCTCGTCCATCTCGATCCGGTACGACTGCGGGTCCACGCCGTAGGCGCCGACGTCGTAGAGCTTGCCGGAGAAGTTGATCTTCATGCCGTGCGTGAGGTGGCCGCCGTGGGCCAGCTCGAGGCCGAGGATCTTGTCGCCCGCGTTGATGAGGGCGTGCAGCACGGCCGCGTTGGCCTGCGCGCCGGAGTGCGGCTGCACGTTGGCGGCCTCGGCGCCGAACAGGTCCTTGGCTCGGGCGATCGCGAGGTTCTCCGCGATGTCGACCTGCTCGCAGCCGCCGTAGTAGCGGCGGCCCGGGTAGCCCTCGGCGTACTTGTTGGTCAGGACGCTGCCCTGCGCCTGCAGGACGGCGCGCGGCACGAAGTTCTCGCTCGCGATCATCTCGAGGGTGTCGCGCTGACGGGTCAGCTCGCCCTCGAGGACGGCGGCGATCTCGGGGTCGAGCTCCGCCAGGGGGGCGTTGAACGTGGGATCGGGAGTGCTCATCAGGCGTTCTCCAGCTGTGTCGGACGGACGTGTCGGACGACGACCGGGCCCAGGCGAACGACCCGTCGTCTGCACAGCGCGTCGCTCCCCGGTGGTGATCCACCTGTACGCCAGTCGCGACCCTCGCGATCCTAGCCGATCGACCCGCCCCGGGTCCCGGGCGACCACGGCGTCGCGCCTCCCTCGCCGGGCCCGTGCTCGCCCGCGACCCCGAGGATTCTCGCGACTCCGTCTTCATCGTTGCAGAGGCGTGACCTGGGCCACTTGACCACGCCGCCCGAGCCGTGCCACATTGGGCGCCGTCGATGGTTCTTCATCGATGTAAACCGCATCGGGGCGACGCCGCGCCGGAGCGGCCCGGATCTCCCCGAGAGGACCCCGTGATGAGGAAGTCACGACTGATCGCCGGCATCGCCACCGCCCTGGTGGCCGCCAGCACCCTCGCCGCCTGCGGCTCCGGCGGCGGGAGCGGCACCGACGACGGCACGCTCACGTTCATGTTCCGCGGTGGCGACGACGAGAAGAAGGCCTACCAGGAGGCCATCGACCGCTTCACCGAGGACACCGGTGTGAAGGTCAAGATGATCGTCACCTCGGCGGACCAGTACGCCCAGAAGCTCCAGGCCGCCGTCGCGGGCAACAAGGTGCCCGACGTCTTCTACATCGAGCAGGCCAGCCTGCAGTCCTACGTGAGCTCGGGCGTCCTCATGGACATCACGGACCAGGTCGCCGAGCAAGGGGTCGACCTCGACAACATCTGGCCGTACGGCGTCAACTCCTACCGGTTCGACGGCACGACCCAGGGCACACCCGAGGGCAAGCTCTACGGGCTGCCGAAGGACATCGGCCCGTTCGCGTTCGGCTACAACGCCGACCTGCTCGAGAAGGCCGGCGTCGAACGGCCCGACCCGGACGAGCCCCTCACCTGGGACGAGTGGCTGAAGATCTGCGAGAAGCTCACCCAGGACACCGACGGCGACGGCGAGACCGACCAGTGGGGCACCGGCCTCAACGTGCAGTGGAACTCGCAGGCCTTCGTGTGGAGCAACGGCGGAGACTGGACCAACGAGGACCACACGCAGGTCACCGTCGACACCCCGGAGTTCGCCGAGGCGATCCAGTTCATCGCCGACCTCACCGCCGACGGCGTCACCCCCAACCCCGAGCAGGCCCAGACGCTCGACACCTACCAGCGCTTCATGGCCGGCGAGATCGGCTTCTTCCCCGTCGGCCCGTGGGACATGAGCGCCTACAACGACCTCAACTTCGAGTACGACCTCATGCCCTGGCCCGTCGGCAAGACCGGCGAGCCCGCCACCTGGGTCGGCTCGCTCGGCATCGGCGTCTCGAACACCACGGACCTGCCCGAGGACGCGGTGAAGCTGGCCACCTACCTGTCCACCGACGAGGCCGCGCAGCAGACGCTCGTCGACGCCAACGTCCAGATCCCGAACCGGATCGACACGGCCAAGGAGTGGGCGGCCGAGGCCGAGAAGGACGACGCGGTCGAGCCGAAGAACCGCCAGGAGTTCCTCGACATCGCCGAGGACTACGGGCGCGAGATGCCGGCGTCGTTCACCTACGGCGCCGAGTGGTACGACGAGCTCTGGGTCGGCATCCAGCCGGTGCTGGACGGCAAGCAGAAGGCCGCCGACTACCTCGCCGAGGTGCAGCCGCGCATGCAGGAGCTGCTCGACCAGTCGAACGCCCAGGCGGAGCAGGCGGCGGCAGCAGGCTCCGCGCCCTGATCCGGCCCTGACCTGGTCCCGCGGTGCGGCCG
>NZ_JBHXAW010000347.1:0-4003 GCF_042726645.1 Isoptericola sp. NPDC060257 | reverse complement strand
GTGCTCGACGACGGCCCGCGCCCCGAGCACCCCCCGCAGCCGGGCGGCGCGGTCGCGGGCCGCGGCGGCGTCCGCGCCGTCGAGCAGGACGACGACGTCACGCGGCGCGGGCCCGTACGCGCAGTCGTCGGGGTCCAGCTCGCCGTGCAGCCGGCGCAGCGCGAGGGCGGGCGGCGGCGACGCGAACGCGACGGCGAGGACCTGCCAGCCGTAGGCGCTCACCCGACGGGCGCGGGAGATCGCCCGCTCCAGCCGGTCGACGAACAGCTCGCGGGCCACGAGCCCGGTGCCGGGGTCGACCAGCACCCGCTCGCGCAGCTCGCTGCGGAACAGGGTGACGTCCGAGACGACGGCCATCGCCCCCACCATGCGGGCGGCGCGCCCCCCGGCGTCGTGCACGGTGACGGCGCGGCAGCGCACCGTGACGTGGTGGCCGTCGGCGGTGCGGACCCGGTGCTCGACGTCCAGCGGCTGGTGCGACCCGGACAGCTGCGCGGCCACCGCGGACTGCACGCGGCGGGCGTCGTCGGGGTGCACCCGGCCCAGCCACTCCTGCGGGTCGTCGCCGACGCCGGACGGGTCGCACCCCACGATGCGGGCCCACGCGTCGGAGTAGCGCACGCGGCCCGCCTCGACGTCCCAGTCCCAGGTGCCGTCGTGGGACGCGATGGACACCAGCGCGGTCCGCTCGTGCCCGGCGGCGACCTCGAGCGCCAGCACCCGCTCCCGCTCCGCGGCCTCCGCCAGCTCCCGGCGCTGGGCCTGCAGGGCGCTGAGGGTGTCCTCCGCGTCGAGGGCCACGCCGAGCATGGCCGCCCAGTGGTTGTAGCGCGCCCGCGTGCTCGTCGCGCGGGTGTCGACGAGGCCGCTCACCACCAGCACGCCGCGGTCGGAGCTGCCGAACCCCACGGGCACCACGACGGTCGGCGACGCCGGGTCCTGGAGCTCCGGCGGTGGGAACTGCTGGGGCGCGTACGTCCCGCCGACCAGCCGTCTCGGGCCGGCCGCTCCCCCGCGGGCGCCCACCACCTGCAGCGCCCGGCCGCCCGGCACGTCGGCGTCGTCGACCCAGAGCGCGAGGGCGGCCACCCCGCCGTGGCCGCGCGGCAGCCAGTCGAGGCTGCGCAGGGCGTCGCCGTCCGCCCGCATCATCTCGAGGTCCACCTCGTACTGCTCCGCGAGCTCGCGCTCGAGGCGCCCGGCCCGGCCCAGGGTGCCCGCGACGGTCCCCCGGGCGAGCGCGACCACGACGTCGCGCACGGTCGTCTCCAGCGCGGTCCGGCGGGCGGCCGGGCCGAGCGCCGACCCGCGCCGGGCGGGCACCGCCGCGCCCTGCCCCGACAGCCGGCGTGCCGCGGCGCGCCGGTGGCTCCGGACGGTCCGCGCCGCCTCGACGTGCAGAGCGGGCACCAGCTGCTCGAGCGCGTCCGGCGACGGGCGCAGCCGGGCCGTCGCGTCGGCGAGCGCGCGCAGCGCCGGCGCCGGGGCGCGCAGCCCGCGGTCGGCGGCCGCCGCCAGCACCTGACGCACCGCAGCCACCCACGCGTCCCGCCCGTGCTCGCGCGCGAGCACCACGGGCGCGACGTCGTCCAGGCCGGGGTCCGCGCCCGGGGCCGGGCCGGGCGACGCCTCCGTCGGCGCGGCGGGCGCGCCGTCGTCGGGCGCGGCGTCGTCGGGCGCGGCGCACTCGCCGCGGGCCGTCCCGGTCACGACGACGTGCCCGCGTGCGCCCGCCTCGCAGCCGCACGACTCGCGCAGCACCAGCGCCGACCGACCGAGGCGGTGCTCCCCCGTCACGCGCTCGCCGGCGATCATCGCCAGCACGAGCTGGGCGGCGCGCTCGCCGACCGCGTCGTGCAGCAGGTCCACGGTCGACAGGCGTGGGCGGATCCGCGCCCCGAGGTCGGAGTGGTCGATGCCGACGACCGCCTGCACCTCCGGGAGCGGCAGGCCCTGCGCCCGCAGCCCGCGCATGAAGCCGACGGCGTTCCGGTCGGTGGCGGCCAGGGTGGCCGTCGTCGGCAGCGTCCCGTCGCCGGTCTCCACCAGGCGCCGCGCGACGGCCTGCGCCCCCGCCTCCTGGTTGTCCCGGGTGCGGTAGTGCCACTCGGCCTGGGGCTCGATACCGTGCGCCAGGAGCGCGTCGCGGTACGCGTCGTACCGCTCGCGCGTGTCGGTCTGGTCGGCGGCACCGAGGAAGCCGATCCGCCGGTGGCCGTGCGCGACGAGGTGGTCGACGACGGCCCGCGCCGCGCCGGAGTTGTCGGGGCCGAGGCTCGGGGCCGCGACCCCGTCCACCGGGCCGACCCCGACGAGCACCAGCGGCGTGCCGGCGTCATGGAGCTCGCGCAGCGTGTCGTCCTCCAGCGCGCTCGTGACGACGATGAGCCCGTCCCACCGCGACCCGCCCACCAGCGTGCGCCGTCGCGGCACCGCCGGGAACTCCGCCCGGTCCAGGTCCGCCGGGTAGGTCTGCAGGGCCACCACCCGGTGCCGCCCGGCGCGCAGCACCCGCGCCGCGCCGGCCAGCGCGCGCCCGAAGTAGTACCCCCCGAGCACGGGGCTGACCACCCCGATCGTCCGCGGCCCGCCGACGGGGCCCCTTCCCTGAGCACCGACCGTCGTCATCCGTACCACCGTCCTCGCCGTCGAGTACCGCGCACGTTCCCGGGTGCATTCTGCACCGATTCCCGGCACAGTGTGGGAGCGTGACCACGCCAAGCCGGCCCGGGCCCGTGCCCGCCGTCGGCACCCGACGCATCACCATCACCGACGTCGCGCGCGCCGCGGGCGTCTCGATCGCCGTCGTCTCCTACGCCCTCAACGGGCGACCCGGGGTGTCCGAACGCACCCGGCGCCACGTGCTGCGCACCGCCGCGGACCTGGGCTGGCGGCCGAGCGCCGCAGCCCGGTCGCTGCGCTCGGCCCCGCACAGCGCCTCGGTGCAGGCGGTCGGGCCGGCCGACGCCGCGCGGGCCACCGCCGTCGCCCTCGGCCTGCGATCGGCGCTCCAGGTGGCTGACGACGCGCCCGCCACCGACGTCGTCGTCGACGTGGCCCCCGACCGCGCCGCCGCCGCCCGGAACCTCGAGCACGCGTGGTCGGAGCGGCGGCACGCCGCGTTCGTCGTCACGGGGCTCACGCGCCACGACCCGCGAGCCCGGGCGGCCCGTCGCGGCGGCCTGCCCCTCGTGCCGCTCGCGCCGCCGCGCGCGGGCGGGCCCGGCGCCGCGGCGGAGGCGGTCTGGTTCTCCGGGGACGCCGAGGAGCGCGCGGCGCGCTACCTGCGCGACCTCGGGCACACCCGGGTCGCGCTCCTCGCACGGGACGCCCACGAGGACCCGTCGGCAGCCTTCCTCGACGCGCTCGACACCGACGACGCGCGCGTCCGACCGGGCACCTGTGCCGCCGTCGACCGGGTCGAGTACCGGACCGTCGAGGACGCCGCCGCCGGCGCCGCGCGCCTGCTCGCCACCGAGGACCGCCCCACGGCCGTCGTCGCCGACGGCGACGTCGCGCTGCTCGCCGTGCTCGAGACGGCGCGGCAGCGCGGCCTGAGCGTGCCGTGGGACCTGTCCGTGCTGGTGCTCGAGGACTCCGCGGTCTGTCGGCTGGTGCACCCCGCCGTGACCGCGGTGTCCCGCCCGTGGGAGGAGCTCGGTGCGGCGGCCGCCGTCGTCGTGCGTCCCCTGCTGGGGGGCGGAGACGCCCGCGTTCCCGACGACCCAGGGCGCGCCGGCACCCCCGACGCGGTCGCGCGGCTCGTCATCCGCGGCTCCACGGCGCCCGCCCCCGCCTAAACGTTTCGCGCGCTGTCCCGCGGCGCCGACGGTTGCCAGGTTGGGGTCGTCGGCGCCGACGGCCCGACGCCCGGCCTCCCGGGGCGGCGCGCCCGCCACGACGGCCCGGGCACCTGACGAACCAGGAGGCTCCTGTGCGATCAGCTTGGCAACGGCGCAAGGGTGCGCCGGAACGGGGACGACGACGGGGACTGCCACGGGGC
>NZ_JBHXAW010000346.1:0-4011 GCF_042726645.1 Isoptericola sp. NPDC060257 | reverse complement strand
GCCTCCGCGTACCCGAGGGTCTGCGCCTCCTTGAGCGCCTCCTCGAGGTCCAGCCCGTGCGTCGTCATCTGGTCGAGCACGTAGTTGGTGGTGCCGTTGACGATGCCGAGCACGCGGCGCACCTGGTCGCCGGCGAGCGACTCCCGCACCGGGCGGACGATCGGGATCGCGCCCGCCACGGCGGCCTCGAACGACAGGTCGACGCCCGCGGCGTCGGCGGCCTCGAAGAGCTCCGGGCCGTGCGCGGCGAGCAGCGCCTTGTTCGCCGTCACGACGCTCGCGCCGCCGGCGATCGCGCGGTGGATGAGCCCGCGCGCCGGCTCGATGCCGCCCATGAGCTCGATGACGAGGTCGGCCCGGTCGACGAGCGCGTCGGCGTCCTCGGTGAGCAGGTCGGCGGGGACGACCGTGCCGACGCCGTCGCGCGGACGGCTCGCGTCGCGCACCGCGATGCCCACCAGCTCGAGGCGCGCCCCGGCCCGGGCGGCGAGGTCGTCGGCGTGCTGGACCAGCGTCTGCGCGACCTGGGAGCCGACGACCCCGCAGCCGAGCAGCGCGACGCGCAGCACCGTGGGGGTCGGGTCGGCCGCCTGGCGGGGACGGGCCGCGGGGACGGCCCCAGTCAGGGGCCCGGACGAGGGGGCTGCAGGCACGGGAGAACCTTCGGAACGGGATGCCGGGACGGGGTCAGGATAGCCGCGGCGCGTCGGCCGCCGGGCCGCCGTCCACGGCCGTCAGCCCAGGTCGAGCGCGAGCAGGTCCTCGACCGTCTCGCGCCGCACCAGGACGCGCGACGCGCCGTCGGCGACGGCGACCACGGGCGGGCGGGTCAGCAGGTTGTAGTTCGACGCCATCGAGCGCCCGTACGCGCCGGTCGCGGCGACGGCGAGCAGGTCGCCGGCGCGCACGTCGCCGGGCAGCCAGGTCTCGTGCACGACGATGTCGCCGCTCTCGCAGTGCTTGCCCACGACGCGCGCGAGCACGGGCTCCGCCGTCGAGGTCCGGCCGACGAGCTCCGCGTGGTACTGCGCCTCGTACAGCGCCGGGCGGATGTTGTCGCTCATGCCGCCGTCGACCGAGACGTAGGTGCGGACGCGGCCGTCGTCGAGCGCGACCGGCTTCACCGTGCCGACCGTGTAGAGCGTCAGCCCCGCGGGGCCGACGACGGCGCGGCCCGGCTCGATCGAGATCCGGGGCAGCGGCGTGCCCAGCTCGGCGCAGACCGCCGCCACGGCGCTCGCCACGTCCTTGGCGATGCGGTCCGGGTCGAGCGGCACCTCCCCCGGCAGGTACGCGATGCCGTACCCGCCGCCGAGGTCCACCTCGCCGACCAGCACGCCCGTGCGCTCCGCGAGCTCGGCGCGCAGCCGCAGCACGACGCGCGCCGCCGCCTCGAAGCCCGCCGGGTCGAGGATCTGCGAGCCGATGTGCGAGTGGATGCCCAGCAGGTGCAGCTCAGGGCGCTCGACGGCGGCGAGCAGGGCCCGCATCGCGGGCCCGTCCCCCCCGTCCGGGCCCGGGTTCACCGAGAGGCCGAACTTCTGGTCCTCGTGCGCCGTGGAGATGTACTCGTGCCCGCCCGCGTGCACGCCGGTGGTGACGCGCACCATGACGGGAGCCACGAGCCCGCGGGAGGCCGCGAGCGCCGCCACCCGGTCGATCTCGACGAGCGAGTCGACGATGATGCGGCCGACGCCGGCGTCGAGCGCCGCGAGGATCTCGGCGTCCGACTTGTTGTTGCCGTGCAGGCCGATCTCGGCGCCGGGGACACCGGCGCGCAGCGCGACGGCGAGCTCGCCGCCGGACGCCGTGTCGACGCGCAGGCCCTCCTCGCGCGCCCAGCGGGCGACGGCGACGGTGAGCAGCGCCTTGCCGGCGTAGTAGACGTCCACGCCGGTGCCCACCTCGGCGAACGCCGTCGCGAACGCCGTGCGGTAGCCGCGGGCGCGGGCCCGGAAGTCGGCCTCGTCGAGGACGTAGGCGGGGGTGCCGTGCTGGGCCGCGAGCGCGTCCACGCCGACCCCGCCCACCTCGACGACGCCGTCGTCGCGGCGGCGCACGCCCGTCGACCAGGGGACCCCGAGCACGCCCGTCGTGGCCTGGTTCCCGGCCCCGGTCACATCCGCTCCGGGGCGGAGACGCCGAGCAGGTCGAGGCCGTTGGCCAGCACCTGGCGCACCGCGTCGTTCAGCCACAGGCGCGTGCGGTGCGTGTCCGTGACCTCCTCGTCGGGGTACGGCGTCACGCGGCACTCCTGGTACCACTTGTGGTAGTCCGCGGCGAGGGACTCGAGGTAGCGCGCGACGCGGTGCGGCTCGCGCAGCTCGGCGGCCTGCGTGACGATCCGCGGGAACTCCGTGAGCGCGCCGACCAGCGCCGCCTCGGTCTCGTGCGTGAGCAGCGCGGGGTCGAAGGCGTCGGAGCCGTCGGCCGCGACGCGCGCGACGTCGCGGTCGGCCGCGTTCCGGTCGACGGCGCAGGTGCGCGAGTGCGCGTACTGCACGTAGTAGACGGGGTTGTCGTTGCTCTGCTTGAGCATCTCCTCGCCCGACAGCGACAGCGGCGAGTCCGCGGGGTAGCGCGCGAGCGAGTACCGCAGCGGGTCGGAGCCCAGCCACTCGATGAGGTCGTCCATGTACAGGGCGTTGCCGCGGCGCTTGCCCATCCGCTCGCCGCCGATGTTGACGAGCTGGCCGATGAGCACCTCGATGTTCGCCTCCGGGTCGTCGCCCGCGCAGGCGGCGATGGCCTTGAGCCGGTTGATGTAGCCGTGGTGGTCGGCGCCGAGCAGGTAGATCTTGCCCGGGAACCCGCGGTCCTTCTTCGACAGGTAGTACGCGGCGTCGGCGGCGAAGTAGGTGGGCTCGCCGTTCGCGCGGATCATCACGCGGTCCTTGTCGTCCGCGAAGTCCGTGGTGCGCAGCCACACCGCGCCGTCGACGTCGAAGACGTGCCCCTGCTCGCGCAGGCGGGCGACCGCCTGCTCCACGGCGCCCGAGTCGTGCAGCGTGCGCTCGGAGAACCAGACGTCGAAGTGCACGCCGAACGCGTCGAGGGTGCGGCGGATCGCCTCGAGCTGGGCCTGGTAGCCGAGCTCGCGCGCGGTCGTGAGGGCCTCGTCCGCCGGGAGCGACAGGAGGTCGGGCTCCTGCTCGAGCACCTCGGCGGCGCGCTCGGCGACGTACTCGCCGGGGTAGCCGCCCTCGGGCACGTCCTCGCCCTTCGCGCGGGCGATGATCGACGCGGCGAACTTGTCCATCTGCGCGCCCGCGTCGTTGATGTAGTACTCGGCCGTCACGTCGGCGCCGGCCGCGCGCATGATCCGCACGAGCGCGTCGCCGAGCGCAGCCCAGCGGGTGTGACCGATGTGCAGCGGGCCCGTCGGGTTGGCGGAGATGAACTCGAGGTTGTGCACCTGGCCCGCGAGGGCGTCCGTGCGGCCGTACGCGTCGCCGGCGGTGACGATCGTGCGCGCGAGCTCGCCCGCGGCACCCGCCTCGAGCGTGATGTTGAGGAAGCCCGGCCCCGCGACGTCGGCCGCCTTGATGCCCGGCGTCGCCGCGAGGCGCGCCGCCAGGTCCTCCGCCAGCGCGCGCGGCGTGGTGCCGGCCTTCTTCGCGAGCTGCAGCGCCACGTTGGTGGCCCAGTCCCCGTGCTCGCGCTGCCGGGGTCGCTCCACGTGCACCGAGGCCGGGACGGCGTCGGCGGGCAGGGCGAGGGTGCCGTCGGCCACGGCCGAGGCGAGGGCAGCGCTGAGTGCTCCGGAGAGCTCGTCGGGGGTCACCGGGCGATTCTACAAAGGCGGCGGGCCGCCAGGTGCTCGCCGTCGTAGGGGGATCGTCCGCCGTGTGCCGTCCGGCGCTCAGGTGCTGGTAGTCTCGTGCACCGTGCCGAGCGGTTTCCGTCCGGCACCCGCGCCTGTAGCTCAGTGGATAGAGCGTCTGCCTCCGGAGCAGAAGGTCGGGGGTTCGAATCCCTTCAGGCGCACCGAGAACGAGGGCGGGTCCGCGA
>NZ_JBHXAW010000345.1:0-4016 GCF_042726645.1 Isoptericola sp. NPDC060257 | reverse complement strand
CCACCGCACGGTGGCGCCCCGTCGTCATGCCCCGCTGGGGCGGGACCGACTGCTCAGAGGTCGTCGGGCAGGCAGCCGAAGGCTTCGTCGGCGCCCAGCGCGGCGGTGGCGAGCAGCCCCTCGAGGCCGGAGCCGTCGGGCACGGGGCGGGGATCGTCGACGACGACCCACAGCCCGTCCACGACGTCGTACTGCGCCTGCGGCCCCTCGGTCACGAGCGAGCGGACGGCCGCGACGAGCCGCTCGACCTCCTCGCCCGCCGTCCCGAGGCCCACCGACGCGCGCACGGCGCCGGCGTCGAACCCGAGGCGGCCGAGCAGGGGGTGGGCGCAGAACCGCCCGTCGCGCACGCCGATGCCGTGCTCCGCGGACAGGTACGCGGCGACGAGGCCCGGGTCGTACCCGGCGACGGTGAACGTGACGACCCCCACCGGGTCGACGGCGTCGTCCCACACGTGCACGACCTCGACGCGCTCGACCTCGCCCAGCCCGTCCACGAGCCGGCGCCGCAGGGCGTCCTCGTGCTCGCCGGCGACCCACGGATCGAGGGCGGCGAGCTCGTCGCACGCGGCCGCGAGCGCCACCGCGCCCACGACGTTGGGCGAGCCCGCCTCGTGCCGGGCGGGGCCCTCGTGCCACTCGGTGGTGGTGGTGCGCACCCGGCGCACGGCCCCGCCGCCGGCGAGGTACGGGGTGCCGGCGTCGAGCCAGTCGCGCCGTCCGACCAGGGCGCCCGCCCCGAAGGGCGCGTACGTCTTGTGGCCCGAGAAGGCGACGTAGTCGACGCCCGTCCCCGCGAGCGAGAAGCGGCGGTGCGGCACCAGCTGGGCACCGTCGAGCACGACGCGCGCGCCCGCTCCGTGCGCCGCGGCGACGACGTCGGCCACGGGCAGCGCCTCGCCGGTCACGTTCGACGCGCCGGTGAGCGCCAGCAGGGCGTAGGGGCGGCCCGCCGCGGCGGCGGAGCTCAGCTCCTCCTCGATCTCCGCGAGGGTGGCCGACACGGACGGCCCGCCGGTGACGACGGTCGCGTCGGTGACGCGCTGCCAGGGCAGCAGGTTGGCGTGGTGCTCGATGTCGAGCACGAGGACGCGGCCCGGCTCGCCGGTGGCCGGGTCGGCGGGCACGCAGCCCGCGAGCAGGTTGAGCGAGTCCGTGGTGTTGCGGGTGACGATCGTGAGGTCGTCCTCGCGGGCGCCGACGAACGCGCCGATCGTGCGGCGCGCCGTCTCGTACAGGGCGGTCGAGACCTGGGACAGGTAACCGGCGCCGCGGTGCACGCTGGCGTACAGCGGCAGCACGCGCGCGACCCGGTCCGCCACGGCCTGCAGGGCGGGCGCCGACGCCGCGACGTCGAGGTTGGCGTACGGCACCTGGCGGCCGTCGACGAGCGGCACGAGCGTGTCGCCGCCGACGACGGGCAGCACGGGGGCGACGTCGTGCACGGCGGCGGCGCGCGCGGCGGGCACCGCAGGCGCAGTGGTGAGCGTGGTCATGCGTGGTCCTCCTCGGTCGTGCCGGGGAGGTGGCTCCCCGCGCTTGCCCGCACGCCGGACGGCGCGGGGCCAGGTCGTCACCCGGGGCACCCCGCCGCGAGAGGAGGGTTGCCGGCCAGCGAGCCGGGGCTTCGCGCTGGCGCTCTTGACCTGCCGCCCATCGTGCGTGCGCAGCACCCCACGGTCAAGCGGAGCCCCGGCCCTTCTCACGATGCGGGCGCGTGGGACGCCGGCCGCGCGCCCCCTGGCACCGTCCTGCCCTCCGGCGCGCCCCCGCAGGCCCACGTCGGCGAGGGCGGCCGACCCGACGCGGGCGGACCGCGGGTCAAATGCCGGGGCCGTCGCGCCAGCCGAGCACGTTGTCCGCGCCCTGGGGGTAGGGCGCCTCGTACGGGCGCCCGCCCTCGGGGCGCGGCGGCGGCAGGTCGCGAGGGCGTTCCAGCGGCTCCTCCCGCTCGCGCCGGAACCAGCCCTTGATCGTGGCGAGGATGGCCATGGCGCGCCTCCTGTGGATGCGGTCATTTCCGGAACCTGACCGTGACTTTACCTTTCACGGAAGGCGGGCGCCCAGGGGACGCGCGGCGTTCGCCTCGCGAGACGGGGTGACCAGCACGCGGACGGCGGGCGTACGATCGCCAGGACCATCCCGAGCGGCCGAGTGACGTGGCACGTCGACGCCGCAGCAACCCGCGGGCCGGTCGCCGGCGACGGCGGCCGTACCGGACGAGGGTGCTACCGCCACGACCGATGGGAGGACTGCCATGAGCACCCAGATCGAACCCCGCCCCGCCGAGGGCTACGCCGGCGACCTCACCCCGCAACAGGCGTGGGACCTGCTCGCCGGCGACCCGGACGCCGTCCTGGTGGACGTGCGCACCGAGGGCGAGTGGCGCGCCATCGGCGTGCCCGACACCGCGACCGCCGGCAAGGAGCCGCTCTTCGTCGAGTGGGTGCAGGCGGGCGGGCGCCCGAACGCCGGCTTCCTCGCCGAGCTCGCCGCCGCGGGCGTCACCGCGGACCGACCGCTCGTCTTCCTCTGTCGCTCCGGCCAGCGCTCCATCGGCGCGGCGCGGCTCGCGACGTCGTCGGGCCTGGGCCCGGCGTACAACGTGCTCGAGGGCTTCGAGGGCGGTCCCGGTTTCGACGGCGTGCGTGACCGCGAGGGCTGGAAGGTGCGCGGCCTGCCCTGGGGCGCGTACGACGCCGCCGCGACGCAGCAGGCCGCGGAGCAGGCGCGATGAGCGACGCGCAGGTCCCGACCGGCCCGGGCGCCGACCCCACGACCTTCGGCGGCTCGCGCCCGCTGCCCGCCACGGTGCGGCCCGCGACGCTCGCCGTGCGCGGCGGGCACCGCCGCTCGGACTTCCAGGAGATGTCCGAGGGCCTGTTCCTCACCCAGGGGTACACCTACGGCTCGGCAGCGGACGCCGAGGCGGCGTTCGCCGGCGAGCGGTCCCAGTTCCTGTACTCGAGGTACGGCAACCCGACGGTGCACACGTTCGAGGAGCGGCTGCGCCTCATCGAGGGCGCCGAGGCCTGCTACGCCACGGCGTCGGGCATGTCGGCGGTGTTCAACACCCTCGCCGCGCTGGTCTCCAGCGGTTCGCGCATCGTGTCGGCGCGGGCCCTGTTCGGGTCGACGAACGTCATCTACGACGAGATCCTCGCCAAGTGGGGGGTGCGCGTCGACCTGGTCGACGGGCACGTGACCTCCCAGTGGGAGGAGGCCCTCGCCACGCCGGCCGACGTCGTGTTCTTCGAGTCGCCGTCCAACCCCATGCAGGACCTCGTCGACGTGCGGCGGGTGGCGGAGCTCGCGCACGCCGCGGGCGCCGTCGTCGTGGTGGACAACGTGTTCGCGACGCCCGTCCTGCAGAAGCCGCTCGAGCTCGGCGCCGACGTCGTCGTGTACTCGGCCACCAAGCACATCGACGGCCAGGGCCGTGTGCTCGGCGGCGCGATCCTCGGCTCGGAGGAGTTCCTCACCGGGCCGGTGCAGACGTTCGTGCGCAACACCGGCCCGTCGCTGAGCCCGTTCAACGCGTGGGTGCTGCTCAAGGGCCTGGAGACGCTCGACGTGCGCGTGCGCGCCCAGAATGCGGCGGCGCTGGAGGTCGCGACCGCGCTCGAGGAGCTCGACGGCGTGACCGGCGTGCGCTACCCGTTCCTGCCCTCGCACCCGCAGCACGAGCTCGCCAAGGCGCAGCAGTCGGGCGGCGGCACGGTCGTGACGTTCGACCTCGCGGTGCCCGAGGGCACCGAGCCGGCGGAGGCGAAGAAGCGGACGTTCGCGTTCCTCGACGCCCTGCTGGTCGTCGACATCTCCAACAACCTCGGCGACGCTAAGTCGATCATCACGCACCCCGCCACGACGACGCACCGCACGCTCGGCCCGGCGGGCCGCGCCAAGGTCGGCATCGCCGAGACCACCGTGCGGCTGTCGATCGGTCTCGAGGACCCGCGCGACATCGTCGAGGACGTGGAGCAGGCCCTGCGCGTCTGAGGATCCCAGGAATTCCC
>NZ_JBHXAW010000344.1:0-4018 GCF_042726645.1 Isoptericola sp. NPDC060257 | reverse complement strand
GCCCGGCCGTCGGAGGACCGGTCAGGCGGGGGCGGTGCGCCCTCAGGACGCGGCGCGTCCCCGCCCGGACGTCACCCCGGCGGCGTGTGCACGAACCCCGGACCCTGCGCGGCAGGGTCGGTGTCGAGGGTCAGGGTGTCGAGGGCCGGCGCGGCCTGCGCCTCGACGAACACGTGCGTGGCTCCCTCCTCGTCGACGACCTGGTCGTCGGGCTGGGGCGCCGGGACGAGCGCGAGCTCGAAGTTGCCAGGCTGGCCGGCGGACTGCGCGATCCGCAGCCCGCCCTCGTCGGGCACCCCCGCCTGCTGGGCGAGGTCCTGGACGGCGGTACGGGCGTTGTCGGTCACGGTGAGCATGGACGCTCCTCTCGTCGGTCCTTGCGAACCCGTCCACCGAAACAGGACCTGGGGCCCGACGCAACGATGAGACGCGATCGGGACGAGATCTCCCGGTGGGTGAGACCCCGCGTGACAGCCGTCCCGTCGCGTCGATAGGTTGCCCTCCGTGACCGGATCGTGACCTTGCGGGCGGCGTCACGGGCGTGGCCGGGACCCGGTGCGCACGGGCCGCCCGCAGCCCCGCGTACGCTGTCCGCAGCCGGCGACCGACCTCCGGGCGGACGGCGGCGGGCCTCTAGCTCAACTGGCAGAGCAGCGGACTTTTAATCCGCGGGTTGTGGGTTCGATCCCCACGGGGCCCACTCCTGCACGACACCGTCGCAGGCCGTCGTCGTCCGAAGGAGCTCCGTGCCCGTCCGCGTCCAGGTTCCCGCCGTCGTCGCCCACCGCGGCGCGTCCGCCGACGCCCCGCAGAACACGCTGGCCGCGATCGACCTCGCCGGGGAGGTGGGCGCCGCGATGGTCGAGATCGACGTCCACCTCAGCGCCGACGGCGTCCCGGTGGTCATCCACGACGGGACGGTCGACGCCACGACGGACGGGACGGGCGAGGTGCGGAGCCGCACCAGGGACGAGCTGCAGGTCCTCGACGCCGGCTCGTGGTTCGGCCCGGAGTTCGCCGGGCAGCGCATCCCCACGCTGGCGGAGGTGCTGGACGTCGTCGCACGACACCCGGGCCTCGGCGTCCTGTGCGAGTACAAGGGCCGCTGGAGCGCCGACGACGTCGCGGTGACGATGCGCGTGCTCGACGACCCGGGACTGGACGGCCGGCTCATCGTGCAGGGGTTCGACCCGGAGACGGTCGCGGCCCTGCGCGACGTCGCGCCGCAGGTGCCGCGCTCCCTGCTGGTGGAGCACCCGCGCGAGGGCCTGCCCGCCCTCCTCGCCGCGCTCGGCGCGGCCGCCGTCAGCCCCGGGGTGGCGCTGGTCGCCGGCGACCCGGACCTCGTCCCGACGGCGCACGCCGCGGGGCTGCGGGTCTTCGGCTGGACGGCGAACGACGAGCCCGCGTGGCGCACGCTCGTCGACGCGGGCGTGGACGGCATCATCACCGACCGTCCGGCGGCCCTGCGCGACTGGCTCGAGTCGAGGGCGTCGCCCGCCCAGGGCTGACCGGGCCGGGCGCCCGGCGGCTCAGCGCCGCGGCGCGTGCAGCCAGCCCGAGAGGCGCCCCGTCACCCAGGGCAGCACCCAGAACGACATGATCGGCGTGAGCACCAGCGTCGAGACGAGCACCCGCAGCAGCACGTGCAGCTCCGCGAAGGGCGGCACGAGCCACCCCACCAGCACGGTGAACGCGAGGTTCACGGGGAAGAAGCCGAGCCAGATGGCCACGGACTGCTTCCACCGCGGCGGCGCGGCCAGCAGCGGCGGCCCGGTCGGCTCGTCCTGCCGCACCGGCGGGTCGAACCAGCCCTCGATGCCGGTGCGCCTCTCCACCCGCCGCTCCTCGACGAGCCCCTCCCCGGCGGCGAGCCAGCGCCGGCGCTCGGGCGACTCCTCCCAGGCCTCGAGTCGGGCCGCGTCGGCGAAGCGGTAGAGCATGATCCAGTCCGTGGCGCCCTCGGAGGCGCGGATCCAGCCGGAGCCGAGGAAGCCGTCCCAGCGGTTCGCGAGCCGGACGCCGGACTGCACCCAGGCGGTGACCTCGGGAACGCGGTCGGGGCTCACGGCACGGTGGACCGCGACGGTCACGGGGGCGGAAGTCATCCGAGCATCCTGGGGCGCGGCCCGGCGTCGCGCCCCTCGCCCCCGTCCCGGCGGGACGACGCGTCCCACGATCCGGGCGCGCTCCGAGGATCGCCGGGATGTCCCGGTCTTCACATCTCGTCCCTACGCCCCGCACGGGATTCGTGTCGTCTGGTCGCCTCGCTGGCCCGGAGCACCCGTCGAAACGGTTGAAGATGGAATGAGCTTCCGACCGGTGCGAGCTCCCGAGAGGTTCGAGCTCCCCGCCTTCCCTACCCCGAGGACTTCCCCCCGTGACCGAGCACGCCCCTGCGCCGCTGCCCCGGCGCCGCGACATCCACCACCCGACCCGGCAGCGCCGCGCGGACGTCCACGCCGACGCGCCCGCCGCCCGTCCCACCACGCCGCGCCTCGGGCGCCGCACCGTGCGCGCCGGCGTCCCCGTCGCGCTCACCGTGATGGCGCTGACGACCGGGGTGGTGCTCACCGGCAACTCCACCGCGTCCGGGGAGACGCGCACCGCCGCGTCGACCGACGCGGGTTCGTCCTCGGTGGGCACCATCGAGACCGGTACGTTCGGCACCGTCTCCCCCACCGCCT
This sequence comes from Isoptericola sp. NPDC060257, assembly GCF_042726645.1. Classification (NCBI taxonomy): domain Bacteria; kingdom Bacillati; phylum Actinomycetota; class Actinomycetes; order Micrococcales; family Promicromonosporaceae; genus Isoptericola; species Isoptericola sp. NPDC060257. Next base: position 1,331 of record NZ_JBHXAW010000344.1, on the reverse strand, counting down.
CGGCCACGACGGCGATCGTGCGGCCCACGCTGTCCGGCGCCGCGGGCGCGACGTCGGGCGCCGTCGGCTCGGACACCGCGAGCACGGGCGCGGCGAAGGCCGACACCGAGCAGGCGTCGTCGAAGGGCGCCGCAAGGAGCGCCGCCCCGTCCGGCGACGAGGCGCTCACCGCCGCCCAGGACGCCCTGGCCCGCGCCGACCGGATGACGACCGAGACGCTCGGGGTCCCGGCCAAGCAGCGCAAGGCCGTCGCGAAGAGCGCGGCGCACCTGCGCGACGTCGTGACCGACCGCTCCGGCGCGGAGACTGCGTCGCGCGCCGGCGAGCGCACCGCGCTCGACGTCCGCGGCCAGGACGCGGCCGACGTCGCCGAGGCGACCGAGGACCTCACCACCCTGATCGAGAAGGCCGACACGACGGCGATCAGCATCACGCCCGCCCCCGCGACGCCGGCCGAGATCCTCCACGCGCAGGCCGCGGCGGCCCGCAAGGCCGCCCCCTCCCTCAAAAAGTTCGCGGACGACACCGAGGGGTATGAGAACGGTCGCCTCGCGTCCGCCGACCTCGAGGGCCTGTCCTTCGCGTCGGGCGAGTCCCTGCGTCGCGACGCGGCCGAGCAGCTCGAGCGCCTCGACGCCGCCTACCAGGCGCGCTTCGGCGAGCACCTGCAGATCCGCGACTCCTACCGCTCCTACGAGTCGCAGGTGTCCGTCAAGGCGAGCCGCGGCTACCTCGCGGCCGTGCCCGGCTACTCCGACCACGGCTGGGGCATCGCCGTCGACATCAACGGCGGCGTCGAGGAACGCTCGAGCGCCCAGCACCGGTGGCTGGCCGCGAACGCCGCGAAGTTCGGGTGGCGCAACCCCGCCTGGGCGCAGGCGGACGGCCGCAAGCCGGAGGCGTGGCACTGGGAGTACCGCCCGTCCTGAGGCTCGACGCCCCGCAGCACGACCCCGACGGACCTGTGACGCCCCGCGCGTCACAGGTCCGTCGTCGTCGGCCGGGAGAGCGGCTCAGGCCCAGCCGAGCTCGTGCAGCCGCTCGTCGTCGATCCCGAAGTGGTGGGCGATCTCGTGCACCACGGTGATGGCGACCTCCTCGACGACGTCGTCGCGCGAGTCGCAGATGGCCAGGGTCGGGTTGCGGTACACGGTGATCCGGTCGGGCAGCGAGCCCGCGGCCCAGAACTGCCCGCGCTCGGTGAGCGGCACGCCCTCGTACAGCCCCAGGAGCTCGGGGTCGTCGGCGGGCGCGTCGTCCTCGACGAGGACGACGACGTTGTCCATCATCGCCGCCAGGTCGGCCGGGACCTGGTCGAGGCCGTCCCGGAC
>NZ_JBHXAW010000343.1:0-4037 GCF_042726645.1 Isoptericola sp. NPDC060257 | reverse complement strand
GTGGTGAAAGTCCCCGCAGAGCTGGTCGGTGCCCGTGTCACCCGCACCGCCTTCGACTACCAGGTCCGGATCAGCTTCACTGATCACGATCCCGACGGCCGTGTCCGCCTTGATGGCGAGCTCGTCATCGAAACGCCGTTTACCATCACCGATGCCGCCGGCACCCAGGCCCGCCCGAAGCGCTGCGGGCAGGGCGCGACGACCGGGCGGTCAGCCCTCGGCGGGCTCGAACGTCAGGCTGAGCGAGTTCATGCAGAACCTGTCGCCCGTGGGCGTCTGCGGCGCGTCGTCGAAGACGTGTCCCAGGTGCGAGCCGCACCGGGCGCAGCGCACCTCGGTGCGGACCATGCCGTGCGACCGGTCCTCGAGCAGCTCGACGGCGTCGCCGGCGAGCGGCGTGTAGAACGACGGCCAGCCGCAGTGCGAGTCGAACTTGGTCTCGCTCCGGAACAGCTCGTTGCCGCACGCGCGACAGCGGTACACGCCGACGCGCTTCTCGTCGAGCAGCTCACCGGTCCAGGGCCGCTCGGTGCCCGCCTGCCGCAGCACGGCGAACTCCTGCGGGTTCAGCTCGACCTTCCACTGCTGGTCGGACTTGGTGACTTCGTACGTCATCTGACACCTCCGTCGTGCTCAACCCGGACCGGCGTGCGGCTGTTCCTGCCCTGCGACGGCTCAGGCCGCGGGCGCCGAGCCGCCCTGCCCGCGGCCCCGGCCGCCGCGGCGCCGACGACGGCGGGCGGGTGCGGACCCGTCGGCCCGGACCGCCTGCGAGGCATGGCCGCCGGACGACGCCGGCTGCGCCTGCGAGCGCTGGCCCTGCTGGCCGCGCTGCCCCTGCCCGCGCTGTGCCTCGCCGCGCGGCGCCTGGCCGTGCGACGCGCGGCCGCGCGGGCCGCCGCCCTGCTGCTGGCCGCCGCCCTTGCGGCGCTGCGGCTGCTGGGGCGCCGCCGGCGCGGGCGGCGCCACGTACGGCGCGACCTCGCCGACCAGCGCGGCGACGGTCGCGTCGCCCGGGGCCACGGGCTGCGGGCGGGCGTCGATCTTCGCCTTGCGCGTGAGGTCGCGGACGTCGCCGCGCTGCTCGGGCAGCATCACGGTGACGACGTCGCCGCCGGACCCGGCGCGGGCCGTGCGGCCCGAGCGGTGCAGGTACGCCTTGTGCTCGGCGGGCGGGTCCACGTGCACGACGAGCTCGACGTCGTCGACGTGGATGCCGCGCGCGGCAATGTCGGTGGCGACGAGCACCTTGACGTCCCCGGAGGAGAACGCCGCGAGGTTGCGCTCGCGCGCGCCCTGGCCGAGGTTGCCGTGCAGGTCGACCGCGGGCACGCCCGCGCCGGTGAGCTGCTTGGCGAGCTTCTTCGCCTGGTGCTTGGTGCGGGTGAACAGCACGCGACGGCCGGTGCCGGACGCGAGCGCGTGCACCACGTGCTTCTTCGCGTCGGCGTCCGCCACGGCGAGGATGTGGTGCGTCATCTGCGGCGGCGGGGCGGCGGCCTCGTCGACGGAGTGCGTCACCGGGTTCTTGAGGTAGCGCTTCACGAGCACGTCGACGCCGTTGTCCAGCGTCGCCGAGAAGAGCAGGCGCTGGCCCACGGTGGGCGTGCGGTCCATGATCCGCTTCACGCCGGGCAGGAAGCCGAGGTCGGCCATGTGGTCGGCCTCGTCGAGCACCGTGATCTCGACGTCGTCCAGGGTGAGGTGCTTCTGGCCGAGCAGGTCCTCGAGGCGGCCGGGGCACGCGATGAGCACGTCGACGCCGGCGTTCAGGGCGTTGACCTGGCGGGACTGCGCGACGCCGCCGAAGACGGTGGTCGTCACGAGGCCGAGGGCCTTCGCGAGCGGCTCCATCGTGGCGTTGATCTGGTTGGCGAGCTCGCGGGTCGGGCAGAGCACGAGCGCCCTCGGGCGGCCGGGACGACGGCGCGGGCGGCCGGCGGCCGCGGCCTTGGCCGCCGACGTCGCGAGCCGCGTCACCACGGGGAGCGAGAACGCGAGCGTCTTGCCGGAGCCGGTGCGGCCGCGGCCGAGCACGTCGGTGCCCGCCATCGTGTCCGGCAGCGACGCCGTCTGGATCGGGAAGGGGGTGGTGATGCCCTGGTCCGTCAGCTGGCGGACGACCGGGGCGGGCAGGCCGAAGTCGGCAAAGGTAGTCAAGAAAAGGGCCTCTCGGGGCAGGGACGTCTCGGACGTCGAGGTCGGGGTCCGCCGCACGCAATCCGGGGGGATCTCCACGACGCGGGGCGCGCAACGCGCAGCCACCTGCCCCCATTCTCTCACGACCGACGCCCGGGTCGACCGACCGGCCTCTCAGCCGCCCGTGGTGGAATGGCCGCCGTGGACGACTTCCTCACGACCGTCGGCGACGTGCTGACCCAGATCTGGACGGCCGCCACCACCCCCGTGCCACCGCCGGCGCAGCCGGTCGTGCTGGCCGCGGGCCTCGCCGCGCTCGCCGTCGTGCTGGTGACCCCCGTGTGGCGGGTGGCACGGCACGTCGTGACGATCGCGCACGAGGGCGCGCACGCCGTCGCCGCCATGCTCACCGGGCGACGCCTGGACGCCATCCGGCTGCACTCCGACACCTCCGGGCTCACGGTGTCCGCCGGGCGTCCACGCGGCTTCGGGATGATCGTCACGGCGTTCGCCGGGTACGTCGGCCCCGGCCTCACGGGGCTCGGCGCCGCCTGGCTGCTGCGGCACGGCTACGCCGTCGGGCTGCTGTGGCTGCTGGTGCTGCTGCTCGCGCTCCTGCTGCTGAAGATCCGCAACTGGTTCGGCCTCTGGTCGATCCTCGTCTCCGGCGCCGCCCTCGTCGCCGTCTCGTGGTGGCTCGAGCCCGCCGCGCAGGCGACCGTCGCCTATGCGGTGACGTGGTTCCTGCTGATCGGGTCGGTGCGCCCTGTGCTCGAGCTCCAGGCCCAGCGGTCCCGGGGGCGCGCGCGGCGGTCGGACGCCGACCAGCTCGCGGCGCTGACCCGTACCACCGGCATCCTGTGGGTCGTGGTCTTCCTGCTCGTCACCGTCGGCTGCCTGCTCCTCGGCGCGACGTGGATCGTGGAGCCCGCGACCTGACGACGGCTCCCCGCCGGCGCGTCACAGCCGCGCGTACTTGGCCCGTGCGAACGAGTACACGCCGTAGGCCGCGATGCCCAGGCCCGTCGCCACGAGCAGCACCACCCCGAACGGCTGCTCCCGGATCGTGCGCAGGGCGTCGTCCAGACCGCCCGCCTTCTCGGGGTCGGCCGTGACGGCGGCCGCCACGAAGAGGCCGCCGAGGACGCCGAGCGCGATCCCCTTGGCCACGTAGCCGACCGTGCCGAGCCGCAGCACCGCCTGCCCGGCGGCGCCGGTCCCGGTCGCGCGCAGGTCGTCGCGAAACGACTTCCGCCACCCCTTGACGACGTGGAAGACGCCCACCCCGACGATCACGGCGCCGACCACCGCGACGAGCCACCGGCCCGCGGGGGCGCGCACGAGGTCGGCGGTGAGACCCTCCTCGGAGCCGCCGCCGGAGGACCCGGTCACGACTCGCACCGCGGTGCCGGCGAGCGCCCCGTACAGGACGGCCTTCGCCGCGGCCTTGACCCGGGCACCGACCTGCTTCGCCGTGTCCGTCCCGGGCACGCCCGCCGCCGCCTCCGTGAGCTGCCAGAGGGCGAGGCCGGCGAAGCCCGCCGCCGTCAGCCACAGCAGCAGGGCACCGCCGGGGGCCGCGGCGAGCTCGCGCAGCGCGCCCTGCTGGTCTGCGCTCCCCTCCGAGGACCCGAAGGCCAGGCGTACCGCCAACCAGCCCAGGAGCAGGTGCAGCACGCCGGACGCGACGTAGCCGGCGCGCGCGAGGGCCTGCAGGGCGGTGCTGTCGTTCGCGCTGCGCGAGGAGCGTCGTGCGGCGCGGGCGAGGTCGGACACAGGTCACCTCCGTCGGTGCCGCGCGGGTCGCGGCACCACACGATGGCGCATCCGGGCGTCCGGCGCCACCCGCGCCGCGGCCGCTCCCGGCACGACGACGGCCGGGCACGGAGGAAGCTCCG
>NZ_JBHXAW010000342.1:0-4043 GCF_042726645.1 Isoptericola sp. NPDC060257 | reverse complement strand
CGCCGAGGGTCTCCTCGCGCGCCTGGTAGGCCACGCGGGCGTCCGAGAGCAGCTCCTCGAGAATCATCTCGTGGCTCAGCCGGCCGACGCCGCCCGCCTCCTCGACCACGTCCTCCGGCGTGATCGACACCGGGTACACGGACTTCAGCGCCGTCCACAGCGCGTCCAGGTCCCAGGCCTCGGGGTTGCCCTCGGCGGTCGCGCCGTCGACGTACGCGGTGACGACGTCCGTGAGGAAGTGCTGCACCTGGTCCTCGAGGTCCTCGCCCTCGAGGACGCGCTTGCGCTCCGCGTAGATGACCGAGCGCTGCCGCGACAGGACGTCGTCGTACTTGAGGACGTTCTTGCGGATCTCGAAGTTGCGGGCCTCGACCTGCGACTGGGCGCTCTGGATGCCGCGCGTCACCATCTTCGACTCGAGCGGCATGTCGTCGGGGAAGCCGGCGCGGTCCATCATCGAGGACGCGAGGCCGGAGTTGAACAGGCGCATGAGGTCGTCCTGCATGGACAGGTAGAACCGCGACTCGCCCGGGTCTCCCTGCCGGCCGGAGCGACCGCGCAGCTGGTTGTCGATCCGGCGCGACTCGTGCCGCTCCGTGCCCAGCACGTAGAGGCCGCCGAGCTCGGTGACCTCCTCGTGCTCCGAGGCCACCGCCTGCTTGGCCTTCTCGAGCACGTCCGGCCAGGCTGCCTCGTAGGTCTCCGGGTCCTCCCCCGCGTCGAGGCCGCGCTGGGCCATCTCGGTGACGGCGAGGAACTCGGCGTTGCCGCCGAGCATGATGTCGGTGCCGCGGCCGGCCATGTTGGTGGCGACGGTGACGGCGCCCTTGCGGCCGGCCTGCGCGACGACGGACGCCTCGCGCTCGTGCTCCTTGGCGTTCAGGACGCTGTGGGGCACGCCCGCCCGCTTGAGCAGGCCCGACAGCAGCTCGGACTTCTCGACGCTCGTGGTGCCGACCAGCACCGGCTGACCCTTGGCGTGGCGCTCGACGATGTCCTCGACGACGGCGTTGAACTTGCCGTCCTCGTTCTTGTAGACGAGGTCGGCCTGGTCCATGCGGATCATGGGCCGGTTCGTGGGGATCGGCACCACGCCCAGCTTGTAGGTGCCCTGGAACTCGGCGGCCTCGGTCTCGGCCGTACCGGTCATGCCGGACAGCTTGCTGTAAAGGCGGAAGTAGTTCTGCAGCGTGATCGTGGCGAGCGTCTGGTTCTCCGCCTTGATCTGCACGCCCTCCTTGGCCTCGATGGCCTGGTGCATGCCCTCGTTGTAGCGGCGGCCGGCGAGGATGCGCCCGGTGTGCTCGTCGACGATCATGACCTCGCCGTTGAGCACCACGTAGTCCTTGTCGCGCTTGAACAGCTCCTTCGCCTTGATGGCGTTGTTGAGGAAGCCGATCAGCGGGGTGTTCAGCGACTCGTACAGGTTGTCGATGCCGAGGTAGTCCTCGATCTTCTCGATCCCGGGCTCGAGCACGCCGACGGTCTTCTTCTTCTCGTCGACCTCGTAGTCCTTCTCGACCTCGAGGCGACGCACCACCTTGGCGAACTCGGTGTACCAGCGGTTCGCGTCCCCGGAGGCGGGGCCGGAGATGATCAGCGGGGTGCGGGCCTCGTCGATGAGGATCGAGTCCACCTCGTCCACGATGGCGAAGTGGTGGCCGCGCTGCACCAGGTCGTCGGGCGACCAGGCCATGTTGTCGCGCAGGTAGTCGAAGCCGAACTCGTTGTTCGTGCCGTACGTGATGTCGGCCGCGTACTGCTTGCGGCGCTCGTCCGGCGTCTGGCCCGAGACGATGACGCCCGTCGTCATGCCGAGGAAGCGGTAGACGCGGCCCATGAGGTCGCCCTGGTACTTCGCGAGGAAGTCGTTGGTCGTGACGACGTGCACGCCCTTGCCCTCGAGGGCGTTGAGGTAGGCGGCGGTCGTGGCCACGAGCGTCTTGCCCTCACCGGTCTTCATCTCGGCGATGTTGCCGAGGTGCAGGGCGGCGCCACCCATGAGCTGCACGTCGAAGTGCCGCTGGCCGAGGGTGCGGCGCGCGGCCTCGCGCACCGCGGCGAACGCCTCGGGCAGCAGCTCGTCGAGCGTGGTGCTGGACGACGGAGAGCACGGTGGTGAGCAGGACGTACCAGAGGGTGGCGACCATCAGCAGCGGGACGACGCGGCCGTTGCGGCCGTAGATGACCTGGACCTGGTAGAAGAGTTCGCCGATCGCCATGACGGAGACGATCGAGGTGCCCTTGAAGAGCGAGATGATCTCGTTGGCGGCGTCTTCTCCCCGGCGACCCGGGCCGCGGAGACGTAGTCGCGCACCCGCAGCGACCGGGCCTGGGACCGCAGCACGACGGCGGGCCCCGCGAAGGCGGTGACGCCGAGGATGAGCGCCACGACCCAGAGGCTGCGCACCTGCAGGTAGCTGGCGACGACGATCATCAGCGGCAGGCCGGGGATGACGAGCATGATGCCGGTGACCAGCGAGAGGAACTCGTCGGTCCAGCCGCGCAGGTACCCGGCGACGACGCCGAAGAGCAGCGCGAGGACGATCGCGACGAGGCCTGCGGTCACGCCGACGACCAAGGAGCCGCGGGCTCCTTCGGCGAGCTGGGCGAGCACGTCGTAGCCGAGGCTGGTCGTGCCGAGCCAGTGGCCGGGCTGCGGCGGCAGCAGCGGGTCGTTGGCGGAGCTGCGGGGGTCCTGCGTGACGAAGGGGCCCACGATCGCGAACAGCACGATCCCGCCGATGAGGATGAGCCCGGCGAGGAGCTTGCCCGACATGGAGGGCAGCATCTGTCGCACGCCGGACTTCCTGCCCGGCGGCGTGGGAGCGATGGCCGGCTCGGTGTCCGGCGTGGTGGCGGGTGCGGTGGTCTCGGTGTCAGTCATTGTGGCGGGTCCTCGGGTCCAGGAAGCCGTAGATGAGGTCCATGAGGAACAGCGCCGCCAGGACCGCGAGCGTGATGACGAGGAAGACGCCCTGCATCAGCGCGTAGTCGTTGTTGCGCACCGCCGTGATCATGAGCTTGCCGACGCCCGGGTACGTGAAGACCTGCTCCATGACGAGGGAGCCGGCCACGACGAACCCGAGGGAGACGCCGAAGCCGGCGAGTGACGGCAGCGCGGCGTTGCGCATCGCGTAGGTGGTGAACACGCGGCGCGGGCGCAGGCCCTTGGCCTCGGCGGTCGTGACGTAGTCCTCCGACAGCGTGGAGACCATCATGTTGCGCATCCCGAGCAGCCAGCCGCCGACCGACGAGATGACGATCGTGACGGCCGGGAGGAACGCGTGGTAGAGCACCGAGCCGACGAAGGCCCAGCTCCACTCCGGTCCGTTGAAGTGGAAGACGTCGTACGCGCCGATGATGGGGAACCACTGGAGGCTCACGGCGAACACGAAGATGAGCACGAGGGCCACCCAGAAGTAGGGCAGCGACTGCAGCATGGTGGTGCTCGGCACCAGGCTGTCCACCCAGGTGCCGCGCTTCCAGCCGGCGAGGGCGCCCAGCCCGATCCCGAGGACGAACGAGATGATGGTCGCCGTGCCGACGAGGCCGAGGGTCCACGGGATCGCGTCGCCGATGAGCTCGGTCACCGGCGTCGGGAAGTTCGTCACCGAGACGCCCAGGTTCCCGGTGAGGACGTTCTTCCAGTACGTGACGTACTGCTCCCACAGGGACTGGTCCTCGGCCGCACCGAGGAGGAGCCGGATGCTGTTCTCGGTACCCGCCGGGATGCCTCCGGCGCGCTGCAGCTTCGCCATGAGGATCGAGAACGGGTCGCCCGGCAGCATGCGCGGGATGAAGAAGTTCAGCGAGATCGCGGCCCACAGGGTCACCGCGTAGAAGGCGATCCGCCTGGCGTAGAACTTCATGGGGTCGGGCCGCCCTTCGGTGTCGCGGGCATGCGGCTCCTCCTCGCTCGGTGCGTCACTGCGTCGTGGTGCGGGTCGTGCGGGTGACCGGCGGGCTGGGGAGCCCGCCGGTCACCGGGTCGGGAGCGCGGTACTGGGCGCCGCCGAGCGTGCCGAGGATGACGCCCGAGG
>NZ_JBHXAW010000341.1:0-4043 GCF_042726645.1 Isoptericola sp. NPDC060257 | reverse complement strand
CAGCGACTCCGGCTCCGCCCGCCGCGGGCGTCCCGCCCGGGGCGAGGGCCGCTCCCCCGTGCCGCGCGGCCGCGCCCGCGCCCCCCCCCCCCCCCGCCCCCCGGCCGCCCCCCTCCCCCCCCGCCCAGTAGGCGACGGCGCCCGCGGCGCCGTCGGGCTGCGGGGGAGCGAAGCGCCGGTCCATGATCCCCAGCTCGTGCTGATAGTCGCCGACGCGGAACTCCGCGTAGGCGAGCGCCCCGCCGGCCTCGCGGGCGAAGTAGGCCTCGGTGCCGAGCACCTCGGCGTACCAGTCGCGGGCGGCGGCGACGTCGTCGGCCAGGTAGGTGATGGTGGTCAGTCCGCGCAGCATGTCGGCTCCCGGTGCTCGGTTCGTGGGTCGGTGGGACGGTCGGTGCGATCGAGGCCTGGTGACCTCGTGAGCACCACTCTTCCGCTCAAAGTGCTCACCTGCTGACTACTTTTCGTGGCAGTCTCGGAGCATGCGCGCCGACCGGCTCATCCAGGTGCTGCTCCACCTCCAGTCGCGCCCCCGCGTGACGGCGGCCGAGCTCGCCGACGCGCTCGAGGTCTCGGTGGCGACCGCCCGCCGGGACCTCGAGGCGCTGTCGGCCGCGGGCGTGCCCGTGTACCCGCTGCCGGGCCGCGGCGGCGGGTGGTCGCTGCTGGGCGGGTCGCGCACGGACCTCAGCGGCCTCACGGCGCCCGAGGCGCGCGCGCTGTTCCTGCTCGCCGGCCCGGGCGCGGCGTCGTCCGACCACGCGCGGGCGGCGCTGCGCAAGCTCGTGCGTGCGCTGCCCGCCACCTTCCGGGCCGAGGCGGAGGCGGCCGCCGCGGCCGTCGTCGTGGACCGGGAGGGGTGGAGCGCGGCCGGCCGGGTCCGGCCGCCGGAGGTCGACGCGCTGCAGCGCGCCGTCGTCGAGCGGCGCCGCGTGCGGATCGACTACACCGGAGCGACCGGGCGGTCCTCGAGCCGCGTCCTCGACCCCTGGGGGCTCGTCGACAAGGACGGCGCCTGGTACCTGATCGCCGGCACGGACCGCGGCCCGCGCACCTTCCGCGTCGACCGCGTCGGCGCGCTGGACGTCACCGACGAGCCCGCCGTCGTGCCCGACGACGTCGACCTGCAGGCGGAGTGGGACCGCGTCGTCGGCGAGGTCGAGCTCAGGCGGTCCGCGACGTGGGCCACCGTGCGCGTGGCCCCCGAGCACGTCGACGTCCTGCGCGCCCAGTTCGGGCGGCACACGGTCGTCGTCGACGGCGGCGACGGCGCCCGCGCGACCGTGCGGGTCGCCGCCCCCACGCCGCTCGACGTCGCGCGCCACCTGGCCGGCTGGGGCGCCCAGGCCGACGTCGTCGGCCCGCCGGAGGTGCGGGCGGAGCTCGCGCGTCTCGGGGCGGAGCTGGTGGCGGCGCACCGCGGGACGACGACGGGCGCCCGGCCGTGACGGGTGGTCACGACCGGGCGCCGGGTTGCCGTGGGGTCACAGGCAGACGTGCGAGCTGCCCTCCCGCACCGTGGTGCGCAGGGTGGTGCCGGGTCGCGGCGTCACCACCAGGCGTGCGGTCCCGGTGGCGTGGACGTCGAAGCACGCACCGTCCCGGGTGAGCGCGAAGTCGCGCACGACGACGCGTCCGCCGGTTGAGCGGAACACCGTCCGCCCGTCCCGCTCCAGCACGGTGGCCCTCGGGCTCACCGTCGCGGCCCAGGTGTGCCCGCCCACGCGCACGTCGTCCACGGTGTTGCGGCCGGGCAGGGCGTGCGAGCCGAAGGTGACCGACCCGGGGCGCCCCCAGGCGTCCTCGGCGACGAGCTCGTGCACCGCCATCAGGGGCATCACGTTGGACCACGTGTAGTAGCGCCACGCGCTGTCCACCGCCGAGGCGTTGACGACCTGGCCGGGCTCGGGGTCGAAGTACTCGGGGAAGAACCCGTTCTCGTCCCAGCTGTCGAGGTACATGGCGGTGCTCTTCGTCGCCAGCTCGCCGGCGGCCTCGTCGAGCCCGTACCGCTTGAGGCCGTCGTAGACGGTGGCGTTCATCGGTGGCCAGACGGCACCGCGCCACTGCTCGCAGGTGTTCTCCTCGCCCCAGCCCAGGTAGTACGTGTACTCCGGGGACGACGTCGCGGAGACGTCGCCGTTCGCGCAGTACTCCGCGTCGTCGCGGCTGATGCTCGGGATCGCGTACTCGCCCCAGAACTGCTCCGGGTCGAGCAGGTTCTGCTCGACGGTCCGTGCCGCCCGCTCGGGTGTGGCCAGGCCCCCGAACAGCGGGTAGAAGATCGTCGGCGTGACGACGTTCCCCCAGGTGCCGTCGAGGTTGCGGTCGAGGTACATGCCGCGCTCGTCGTCCCAGAGGGTGTCGTTCGCGGCCTTCTTGGTCCGCGCCAGGACGGCCGCGAACCGGTGCGCGTCCGCGGGCCGGTCGAGCGCGGTGGCGAGCTCGGTCAGGGAGTCCGCCATCAGCGCGTAGTAGGAGGTCAGCGCGACGTCGGTGAGGTCGGTGTTGTCCCGCTCGTCGCCGCTGCCGCCCTCCTTGGCGATGCGGTCGGCGGCGAGGTAGACGGGCAGGTCGTCGAGGCCGAGGTGGTTGCCCACCTTGCTCGGGTCACCGTCGTAGGGCGCCTCGAGGAGGCCGTCGTCGTTCACGTCCCACTCGGGCAGCCTGTCGAAGAACTCCACGAGCGCGGGGTAGGCCTGCTCCACCAGCTCGCGGTCGCCCGTGGCGTCGTAGATCCGCTTGACGGCGTAGGCGTGCATCGGGCCGGCGTGCAGCTGGTCGTAGCGCGGCCCGCCGGAGGCGAACAGCACGCGCTCGTGCTGCCGCGCCAGGTCCGGGTCCACGGTGAGCGCGGTGATCGCGTCCCAGGCGGAGTCCCAGCCGGTGAAGATCGAGTCGTTCTCCGACCCGCCGCGGCCCCAGCCCCACACGAGGAAGCTCTGCCGCGACTGCTCGTCGTAGTTCGCGTTGAGGGCCATGGCGCTGCGCATCGCGGTCGCCGCGCGGCCGGCCGGCCCGCTGCCGCTGAGGGTGCCCGCGTCGGCGTGCGCCCGGGCCCGGGCGAGGGTGCCGAGGATGCTGCCGCGCGAGGCGCGGTCCGCCGGGGGCGCGTCCGCCACGCTCGTGGTGAACGTGATCGTCTCGCCCTCCTCGAGGTCGTACCGCAGTGCCGCCGCGGCGTCGCCGGCGGCGCCCTCCTCGCCCTCCATCGCGGCGACCAGGTCGTCCTCGGACGCGTAGGCCGCGGCGTCGTCGGGCGCCTGCGTCGGGAGCAGGGCGAAGTGCCCGACCTCCGTCGGGTCGTCGAGGCCGGCGCCGGTGGCGCGGACGCCGCCGTCGGTCACCTCGTAGGAGTTCTCCTCGTCCCACGGGGGCGAGGCCTCGAGGAAGACGGTCGCGTCGGCGTCGCGCGCGGTGACCGACCCGACCAGGGTGTTCGGCGCCGTCCGCGCGAACCGCAGCAGGATCGTCTGCTTGTCCCGCTGCGTCTGGTCGTAGCGCTCCTGGAGCGCCGGCAGCTGCTCGCGGGCCTCCGCCACCTGGTCGGCGGACCACTCGTCCGGGTGGTCGAGGATCTCGCGCAGCGCCCCCAGGCGGTCGGGGGTGATCGAGCGGTCGTCGCTGCTGATCTCCACCTCGTAGTACGAGCCGTCGACCGTCACGGGGCCGACGTGGGCGACGTTGCCCAGCAGGCCCTGGTTCTCCCGGACGAGCTTCCCTGCGGCGGTCAGCAGGTCGACCCGGAGTGCGAAGCGGCTCTCGCCCTCGCCGACGAGGAGGGCGCCGTTGTCGTCCCGCTCGACGTAGCCGGGCAGGGCGAAGGGGCGTTGCAGCCCGACGTCGGTGTCGTGCGGTCCGCCCCCGCCCGTCGCGCCCCCGGCGGGGACGGTGACGGTCGCGAGCAGAGCGGCCGCGGCGCCGACGACGACGGGCGCGCGGCGCAGGGCGCGGGTGTTCTGGCGGTCGGTCATGGTGGCTCCTGGTGTGTGAGCGCTCACATTCGGGCGGAGGTGCGGCCGTGCCCGCGCGCGGGGCGCGGG
>NZ_JBHXAW010000340.1:0-4049 GCF_042726645.1 Isoptericola sp. NPDC060257 | reverse complement strand
CGCGAGCGCCGCCTCGACGTCGAGCCGCGCCTGCCAGCGGTTCTCGCGCGTGAAGAGCCGCGCGATCCCCGGGTCCGGGACCCGGCCCTCGGTGAAGCGACCGAACGGTGCGACGATCATGCGGCCCCCAGGGCGTCCGACGGCGGTGAGCAGCATGATCGCCCTGCCCGGCGCCGGTGTACACCCCTGGCGCGCTGCGCGTGTCGGAGGATCGCGGCACGCTGGGCCCATGAGCGACGAGACGACGACGCGGGTCGCAGCCCTGGACGCGGTGGTCTTCGACGTCCCCGAACCACCGGTCGCGGCCGACTTCTGGCAGCGTCTGACGGGCGCGGAGGTCGAGCAGCAGGGGGACGGCGACGACTGGATCACGCTGCACACCCCCGACGGCTGGTCCCTCGCGTTCCAGCCCGCGCCCGACCTCGTGCCCCCGCGATGGCCCGGTCAGGAGCACCCGCAGCAGGCGCACCTCGACCTGCGCGTGCCGGACGTCGCGGCCGCCGTCGAGCAGGCGGTGGGCCTGGGCGCCACGGTGCTGCGCGAGAACCCGGAGTGGACCACCCTGGCGGACCCCGCCGGGCATCCGTTCGACCTGTGCCACGCGCCCGACAACGACGGCCTGACGCTCATGGGCCTCACCTTCGACGTGCCGGACGCCTCGGCCGCCGCCGCGTTCTGGTCCGGGATCCTCGGCGACCCCGTCGTCTACGACGCCGAGGGGATGGCGATGCTCGGCGGGGACCGGGCCCTGCTCTTCCAGCAGGTGGAGGGCTACTCCGCGCCGCGCTGGCCCGACCCGGAGTTCCCGCAGCAGCTGCACCTCGACCTGCAGGTCGGCCCGCAGAGCCTGGACGAGGCCGAGACGGCGGCGCTCGCCGTCGGGGCGACGCGGCTGCCCGGCGGCGAGGACACGTTCCGCGTCTTCGCCGACCCCGCCGGGCACCCGTTCTGCCTCTGCACCGGCTGATCGTCGGCCCGGCAGGTCAGTCCGGCAGCACCAGCGCGGGCCGCTCGGGGTGGTCCACGCGGACGACGACGTCCGCGCGCCGCTCGGGCTGCACCTCGCGGCGGTAGCGCCCGTACGCGGCGAGGGTCCACGCGTCGTCGAGCGGCGTGTTCCGCGTCTCGGTCGCGGCCCGGAGCGCCAGGTGCACGGCCAGGTCGACGTCGAGCCCGCGGCCCAGCGCGAGCGACCCGTCGAGCACGACGACGGTGCCCGGCGCCGCGTCCTCGTACGCGGCGCGCGTGGAGCGGCCGGTGTCCGGGTCGCGCAGGCTCGGCAGCCAGCGGCCGCGCGTCACGACCGACCGCAGCACCTCCCGGTCGAGGCCGTCGACGTCGATCCACTCCTCCAGCAGCGCGTCGGGGTCCCGGCGGCCGCGCTCGAGCCGCAACGACCGGGCCCGCAGGAAGTCCCGGACGCGCACGCGGGCGACCGGGCGCCCCGCCGCGCGCAGCGGCTCGACCAGCGCGTCCGCGAGCGCCTCCGGGCGGGTGGACGGGTGCCCGTCGACGAGCAGCCGCACCGGCCGGGCGCCGTCGGCGGGCCGGTCCGTTCGTCCGCCGCGGGCCAGCACCCGTTCGACGACGTGCGTCACCACACCCTCGACGGACACCGGTTCCACGCGCACCCGGACATGCTGCCACCGCCCTGCCTTCCACCACGCGATCCTTCGCGCCATCGCCGGCTGCTCGAGCTCCGCCTCCGCCGACCCCGGCGCGTCCGACCCGGACGCCCCCATCACGTTCCGCGTCGCCTGGCGCGGGATGAGCACCCACGCCCGCTGACGCACGCTCGGCGCGGCAGTTCGCGCCCGACGCGGCAGCTCGAACTGCCGCCGGGAGCCGGAAGTGCCGCGCCGGGCGTCGTCCGGCGCTCAGCGCGCGTGCTCGACGCAGCGGGTGGCAGCCGGCCGCGCCTCCAGCCGCGCGGAAGGGATGGGCCGGCCGCACACCTCGCAGACGCCGTACGTCCCGGCGGCGACGCGGTCGAGCGCGGCGAGGAGCTGGTCCCGCTCGCGCTCCGCCTCGGACGCGATCGCCGCTGCCTGCTGCCGTTCCCACGCGAGCGTCGCGCCCTCGGGGTCGTGCTCGTCGTCGGCGTTGGAGTCGCGCGCGGACTCGACGATCCCGTCGACGGCGCGGCGCTGCGCTGCGAGGCGGTCGGTCACCTCGGCGAGGCGCGCCCGCAGGCGGGCGTCGGCATCCGCACGGTCGGTCATCCCCGCAGTCTCGCACCGGCACCGGAAGTTCTCCCGACGGTCATCGACGGGCCACGCGCGCGGCCCCGGACCGGACACCCGGCCCTCCTAACGTGCCCGGCGACCTGCCAGGAACCCGCCAGGAGGACCACCATGACCGCCCGCCGCCGCATGCTGCTCGCCCCACCGGGCACCCGCACCGTCTCTGCCACGCTCGCGTTCGCCGTCGCCGCGGGGGTGTCCGTCGCCTCGTTCGCCGCGACGGTCGTCGCGCCGCCCGTCGCGACCGCCGCCGCTCCCCTGTCCAGCGCGCCCGGCGACGTCGTCTACGCCCAGGACTTCGACGACGTCGCGGACGGCTCGCTGCCCGACGGCTGGCAGGTCGGGACGGGTGCGTGGGCCGTCCAGGACGGCCGTCTCGTGGGCGAGCCGTCGACGATCGGGCGGGTCACGTTCGGCCCGCACCTGGAGAACTACCGCCTCGAGGCCACGGTGCGCTTCGAGGCCGTGAACAACGCGGCGCGCTGGCTCGCGCCGATCCTCGACATCGACCCCGCCGGCGGGGTGCCGTGGTGGCAGGCCGCCATGCGCTCCACGACGACGGCGAGCAACGGCATCGAGCTGGCCGAGCGCACGGCGGGGAACGCGTGGAACGTGCCTGCCACGGCGTCCGCCCCGTCGGACGCCGGCGTCGGCAAGGACGTGCAGATCGCCATCGAGGTGCAGGGCAACCACGCCACCTGGGTGTACGGCGGCCAGGAGGTGCTGGAGGGGCGCATCGGCCGCACCGACGACGGCGTGCTCGGGTTCGCCGCCGACGGCGCGCGCGTCAGCATCGACGACGTCGTCGTCACGGAGCTCGAGCCGAAGCCGGTCGTGAACGAGCCCGGCGACCTGCCCGTCACCGCGGCGCACCGCGGCTACTCGTCGGTCAACCCCGAGAACACGCTCACGGCCTACGCCGCCGCCATGAAGGCGGGCGCCGAGTACGTCGAGATCGACGTGCACACCACCGCCGACGACGTCCCCGTCGTCCTGCACGACCAGACCGTCGACCGCACCACGGGCGGCACGGGCGACGTCGAGTTCCTGCGGTCGCCGTACCTCGGCTCCCTCGACGCGGGGTCGTGGTTCAGCCCCGCGTTCACGGGCGAGAAGGTGCCCACGTTCGCCCAGGTGCTCGACCTCATGGACACCGGCAGCTCCGACCTGCTGCTCGAGATCAAGGGGCCGGAGACCCGCGAGGAGGTGAACCGGACGGTCGACATGATCCTCGAGGCCGGCCTGGAGGACCGCGTGGTGCTGCAGTCGTTCGACGAGAAGGCGCTGGAGTACGCGTACGACCGGGCACCGCAGATCCCGCTCGGCCTGCTGCGCGGCACCCTCGACGCCGACCCGGTCGCGACGGCGGAGCGCCTGCACGCCGCGTACTACAACCCGTCCGGCGCGGCGCTGGCGACCCGGCCGTCCGTCGTCGAGGACCTCAACGCCGCCGGCGTCGGCGTCTTCGTGTGGACGGTCGACTCGCCCGCCGACTGGACCCGGTTCACCGACCTCGGCGTCGAGGGCATGATCACCAACCGCCCCGGCGCGTTCGTCGGCTGGAAGGCCGCGCAGGAGCAGGCCGACCCGGAGCCCGAGCCCGGCCCCGGCCTGCTCGCCCGTCTCGCCGCGCTCGACCTGTCCACCGGGCAGGCGCAGCAGCTGTTCTCCGCCCTCGCCCAGGAGGACTGGGACCGCCTGGAGCGCGTCGTGACCAAGCACGTCGACGACGCCGAGCAGCGCGACGCCCTCCTGGCGGAGATCGCCGACCTCCGCGCCTGACTGCCTTCCAGCAAGCGATCTGCC
>NZ_JBHXAW010000339.1:0-4092 GCF_042726645.1 Isoptericola sp. NPDC060257 | reverse complement strand
GGCGGGCGTACTGGGCCACGTTGCGCGCGTCGAGCTCACGCGCGGCCGCGTGGGCCTCGGCCTCCGTCGACCCGACCACGGGCACGCGGCCCGGCTGTATCTTGATCCCGTGGGCGTCGCGGCCGGCCGCGACCGTCCGGGCCTTGAGGTCGGCGTAGAACGCCCGCGCGTCGTCGAGCGTCTGGTGCGCGGTGAACACCGCCTCCGCGTACCGCGCCGCGAGCCCCTTGCCGTCCTCCGACGACCCGGCCTGCACGATGAGCGGCCGCGCCTGCGGCGACCGCGGGGTGGTGAGCGCGCCCGCGACGGAGAAGTGCTCGCCGACGTGCCCGGCGGGGTGGATCTTCGCCGCGTCCGCCCAGACGCCGGCCTCCTTGTCGCCGAGCACGGCATCGTCGTCCCACGAGTCCCAGAGCGTGGACGCGACGTCCAGGAACTCCGCGGCGCGCTCGTAGCGCACGGCGTGCGCGGGCTGGTCGTCGAGGCCGAAGTTGCGCGCGATGTCGGGCCCCGCCGTCGTCACGACGTTCCACCCGGCGCGGCCGCCCGAGACGATGTCGATCGACGCGAACCGCCGGGCCAGGTTGTACGGCGAGTTGTAGGTCGTGGACGCCGTCGCGATGAGCCCGATGCGCTCCGTGGCGGCCGCCAGCGCGGTGAGCACGATCAGCGGGTCCAACGACCCGGCGGGGCGGCGTCCGACGTCGCTGCGCAGGCCGGGGCCGTCGGCGAAGAAGACGGAGTCGAGCAGCCCCTCCTCCGCCGTGCGGGCCAGCCGCTGCAGATAGGCGATGTTCGTGGACGTGTGGTCCGGGGAGCTCTCGGGCAGCCGCCACGACGCCTCGTGGTGCCCGGTGCTCATGAGGAACGCGTTGAGGTGGAAGGGTCCGGGGCGGTGGCCGTCGCGGCCGGCGGTGCGGGTCATGCGGTCACGTCCTTCCGCTCGACGCCGAGGGCGTCGAGCAGCTCGGTGCGGATGGTGGCGAAGCGGGGGTCGGCGGCGTCGCGCGCGCCGTCGAGGTCGATGCGGCGCTCGACGGCGATGCGGCCGCGGTCGAGGACGACGACGCGGTCGGCGAGCACGATCGCCTCGTCGACGTCGTGCGTCACGAGCAGCACCGCGGGCCGGTGCCGGTCGTACAGGTCGCGCAGCAGCTCGTGCATGCGGATCCGGGTGAGGGCGTCGAGGGCGCCGAACGGCTCGTCGGCCAGCAGGAGCTGGGGCGAGCGCACGAGCGAGCGGGCCAGCGACACGCGCTGCTGCTCGCCGCCGGACAGCTCGTTCGGCCAGGCGCGCTCCCGGCCGGCGAGGCCGACCTCGGCGA
Source organism: Isoptericola sp. NPDC060257 (assembly GCF_042726645.1). NCBI lineage: Bacteria > Bacillati > Actinomycetota > Actinomycetes > Micrococcales > Promicromonosporaceae > Isoptericola > Isoptericola sp. NPDC060257. The sequence goes on along the minus strand of NZ_JBHXAW010000339.1, from coordinate 2,767 downwards.
GCGCGGCCAGGCCGGCGTCGCGGGCGTCGCGACGGCCCACGCCGTCCAGGCCCAGCACGACGTTGTCGAGGACCCGCGCCCACGGCAGCAGCCGCGAGTCCTGGAACACGACGGACACCTGGTCGGGCACGCGCACCTCGCCGGTACCCGCGACGCCGTGGTCGAGGCCCGCGAGCGCCCGCAGCAGCGTCGACTTGCCCGAGCCGCTGCGACCCAGGATCGCGACGAACTCCCCCGTGGCGAGCTCCAGGTCGAGGTCGTCGAGCACCCGGTCCTCGCCGTACGCGCGCACCAGGCCGCGCACGGCGACGGCGGGCGCCCCGGCGACGGCGTCCGTGCCGGTCGCGGCGGGCGTGACGCTCAGTCCTCCAGCGTGCGTCGCCATGCGAGCGCCCTCCTCTGCAGCAGCCGGACGGCGGCGTCGGCGCTGAACCCGAGGACGCCGTAGACCACGAGGCCGACGATGATGACCTCGGTCTGGCCGTAGGTGCGGGCGAGCTCCATCATGTAGCCGATGCCCGCGGTGGCGTTGACCTGCTCGACGACGACCAGCGACAGCAGGGAGCCGGTGACCGCGAACCGCAGGCCGAGCAGGAAGCCGGGCAGCGCGCCCGGCAGCACCACGCGGCGCACGAACTGCGGCCGGCCCAGCCGCACCGTCTCGGCCAGCTCGACGTACCGGGAGTCGATGGAGCGCAGCCCGTTGTGCGTGTGCACGTAGATCGGGATGAACACGCCGAGCGCGATGGTGATGACCTTCATCGGCTCGCCGATGCCGAACCACAGGATGAGCAGAGGCAGCAGCGCGAGGTTCGGGATGGCCCGCTTGACCTGGATCGGCCCGTCGAGGAGGGCGTCGCCCACCCGGCTGAGCCCGGAGGCGAGCGCCAGGACGACGCCGGCCGCGACGCCCCATGCCAGCCCGAGGGCCGCGCGGGTCAGCGAGACGCCGAGGTTCTCCTGCAGGTCGCCCTTGGCGATCAGGTCGCCGGCGGTCGTGACGACGGTCCACGGGGCGCTGAGCACCCGCTGGTCGATGAGGCCGGTGGCGGAGCCGGCCACCCACACGCCGACCAGGACGACGACGCCGAGCAGCCCGGCCGCGGGGATCGGACGGCCCAGCCCGAGCCGCCGGCCGGCGGGGCGGACGTCGGGCCGTGCCTCGGGCCGGGCACCGGCGACGGTCTGCGCCGCGCCCGGAGACGTGCGGGGCGCGGTGCCCGCCCGGGTGATGGTGCCGACGGCGGTCATCGGTCCTCCTCCGCCGCGCGCTGTGCCTCGACGCCGGCGGTCTGCGCCGCGACGAACCGCTGGTCGAAGAGGTCGGCGGCGTCGAGCGGGTCCTCGTCCAGCTCCTCGGCGAGCAGGTCGACCGTCTCCTGCGTGCGGGCGATGCCGTCGGTGAGGTCGGCCGGGATGTCGGGCACGGCCGCGTGGTCCGTGAGGTACTGGGCGTCCTCCTCGGTCAGCCCCTCGTGCTCGACGTAGTACCCCTGCTTCCACTCCTCGGGGTGCTCGGCGACCCACACCTTCGCCTGGGCCCACACCTCGACGTACTCGTCGAGCGCCGCGGCCTTGGCCGGGTCCTCGAGCACGGCCTTCGGCGCGTAGAGGTGGCCGGCGTCGTCGCGCAGGCCGTGCTTGACCGACTGCGCGCCGTCGGCCTCGTACTTCGTGAGGTAGCGGAACAGCTGCGTGCCGCCCAGCGGGGCGACGTCGACCTCCCCCGCTGCCAGCGCGGTCGAGTACACGTCGCCGGTGCTGGGCAGCTCGACGAGCTCCACGTCGTCCTGGGTGAGCCCGGCCGCGGCCAGCGCCTTGAGCACCAGCGCGCCCTGCGCCTGGCCGGGGCTGAACGCGATCCGCTTGCCGGCCAGGTCGTCGAGGGAACCGAGCGCGATGCCGGGCCGCCCGGCGAGCTCGTAGATCGGCGCCTCCTGCCAGTTCTCCCGGTACTGGGTCGCGATGATCGACACCGGCACGCCCGTCCACGTCGCGTGGATGGGCGGGATGTCCGCCACCGCTCCGACGTCGAGCGACTCGGCGCGGAACGCCTCGATGGTCTGCGGGCCGCCGGACAGGTTGGCCCACTCCAGGTCGAACGAGAAGTCGTGCTCGATCTCGTCGCCGGCCAGCTCGAGCGCGACCTCGGTGGTCGGGTCGCCGACGACGAGCGTCGTGCCGTCCGGCACCGCGGACGGCAGCGGGTCGGAGGCGGCGAGCGTGCCGCCCGGGCCGTCCGCGGCGGCGTCGGCGACGCAGCCGGCGGTGCCGAGCAGTCCGAAGAGGCCGACCACGGCGGCGGCCGTCCGTCGGGCAGCGCGGGCGCGGCGGAAGGGGATCGTTCGGGGCATGACGGGGTCCTCTCGGGGCGTGCGGGGGTACGCCACGTCACCCGGCCGCGCGACGGCGGACGGGGCGGTGGTCTCGAGCGGGTTCTGCTGCCGGGAAGGCGGAGGCGACGGCGTGCGTCGGGTCAGCGGCGACAGCGGCGGCGGGGCCGACAGCCCCGGCGGGCGCACGGCACGACGGCCCCCGCGGTGCGGGTGGCCGGGGACCGGAGTCCGTTCGTGTCGGCGGGCATGGCAGGGAAAGTAGGCGCCGCGCAAGCCCCGCGCGAGAGTTCCCCGGAAAGTCTCACGATGCGGGACCCTCGGCGTCGTCACCCCGAGCTGTCAGGACCAGCGCAGGGCATGGCCCGCGCCCGCCCTGACGACGGGAGGCGGGCACGACGAAGGCCCCGGACCCTGTGAGGGGGTCCGGGGCC
>NZ_JBHXAW010000338.1:0-4103 GCF_042726645.1 Isoptericola sp. NPDC060257 | reverse complement strand
GACGTATCCCTCCCGAAGTGGAGGGCGCCCAGGCGCCCGTGAACGCGTCCGCGCGCAGGAACCTTGCCACCACGCGGCCGCCGCCGAAGTGACGGCACCCACGAGCGATCAGATCGCAGCCCGCAGCGCGTCGACGCGGTCCGTGCGCTCCCAGGTGAACCCGGGCAGGTCGCGGCCGAAGTGTCCGTAGGCGGCCGTCTGGGCGTACACGGGGCGCAGCAGGTCCAGGTCGCGGATGATCGCCGCCGGGCGCAGGTCGAAGACGCTCTCGATGGCGGCGGCGATCCGCTCGGTGGGCACCGTCTCCGTGCCGAACGTCTCGACGTACAGCCCCACCGGGTGCGCCTTGCCGATCGCGTACGCGACCTGCACCTCGCACCGGCGCGCCAGCCCGGCCGCGACGACGTTCTTCGCGACCCAGCGCATCGCGTACGCGGCGGACCGGTCGACCTTCGACGGGTCCTTGCCGGAGAAGGCGCCGCCCCCGTGCCGCGCCATGCCGCCGTAGGTGTCGACGATGATCTTGCGCCCGGTGAGGCCGGCGTCGCCCTGCGGCCCGCCCACGACGAACTTGCCGGTGGGGTTGACGATGAGGCGCGCGTCCGTCGTCCCGACGCCGGTCTCCTGGGCCACCTGGGCCAGCACCGGCGCGATGACGACGTCCGCGACCTCGCGCTGCAGCTTCTCCTGCACGATGTCGGCGTCGTGCTGCGTGGACAGCACGACGGTGTCGATGCGCACCGGTCGGTCGCCGTCGTACGCGACCGTCACCTGGGTCTTGCCGTCGGGGCGCAGCCCGGGCAGCTCGCCCGAGCGCCGTACGGCCGACAGCCGCTCCGCGAGCCGGTGCGACGTCCAGATGGGCAGCGGCATCAGGGACGGCGTCTCGTCGGTGGCGTACCCGAACATCAGGCCCTGGTCGCCCGCGCCCTGCGCGTCGAGCGGGTCGCGGTCGAGGCCCGGGCCGGAGGCGTCGTCGCGCTCCTCGAGGCTCTTGTCGACGCCCTGCGCGATGTCGGGCGACTGCTGCCCGATCGACACGGAGACGCCGCAGGAGTCGCCGTCGAACCCGATCGCGGAGGACGTGTACCCGATGCGGCGGACCACCTCGCGGACGATCTGCGGGATCTCGACGTACGCGTCGGTCGTGACCTCGCCCGCCACGTGCACGAGGCCCGTGGTCACCATCGTCTCCACCGCCACGCGCGAGCGCGGGTCCTGCGCGAGCAGCGCGTCGAGGATCGCGTCGGAGATCTGGTCGCAGACCTTGTCCGGGTGGCCCTCGGTCACGGACTCTGACGTGAAGAGGCGCAGCGCATCGGTCATGGCGGACAGCCTACGGGGAACAGTCCGCCCCGTCGGGCCCTCGAGACGGGAAATGTCTCACATGCTGGGGTGAATCTCAGATGCCGGGCAGCGTCTTCGTCACGGCGTCCCAGATGGCGTCCGCGACCTCGCGCTTCGACCCTGCGGCCTCGGTCACGACCTCGCCGCGGCCGTCGAGCACCGTGACGGCGTTGGTGGGGGCGCCGAAGCCGCGCCCGCCGCCCACGGCGTTCACCGCGAGGAGGTCCGCGCCCTTGCGCAGCGCCTTGCGGCGCCCGTGCTCGAGCACGGAGCCCGCCGCGTCGCCGGTCTCGGCCGCGAAGCCCACGACGAGCTGGCCGGGGCGCAGCCGGTCGTGCGCGAGCTCGGCGAGCACGTCCGGGTTCTCGACGAGCGTGATGGGTGCCGGGCCCTCGCCCGGCACCTTCTTGATCTTGGCGTCCGGCACGTCGGCCGGGCGGAAGTCGGCCACCGCCGCCGCCATCACGACGACGTCGGCGCCCGACGCGCCCGCACGCACGGCGTCGCGCAGCTCGGCCGTGGTCTCCACGGGCACGACGACGACGCCGGCCCCGCGCGCGGCCTCGCACACGGCGTCGTCCAGGTTGGCGGCCACGAGCGTGACCGCGGCGCCGCGGGCACGGGCGGCCTCGGCCAGCGCGGCGCCCTGGCGCCCGCTGGACCGGTTGCCGATGAAGCGCACCGGGTCGATCGGCTCGCGGGTGCCCCCCGCCGAGACGACCACGGTGCGACCGGACAGGTCGCCGGGAGGCCCGTCCCCGGTCGTCGGGGAGCCGGCGGACGCCGCGGCCGCGAGGGCTGCACGCGCGATCTCCTCCGGCTCGGGCAGGCGCCCCGGGCCGGTGTCCGCGCCGGTGAGGCGGCCGCTCTCCGGCTCGATCACCGTGACGCCCCGCTCGCGCAGCGTCGCCACGTTGGCGCGGGTGGCGGGGTGCTCCCACATCTCGGTGTGCATGGCGGGGGCCATCACGACCGGGCAGCGGGCGGTGAGGAGGGTCGAGGTGAGGAGGTCGTCGGCCCGGCCGGTCGCCGCCCGGGCGAGCAGGTCCGCCGTCGCGGGCGCCACGACGACGAGGTCGGCGCCCTGTCCGAGCGCCACGTGGGGGACGTGCGCGACGTCCTCGAAGACCTCGTCCGTGACCGGCTCGCCGGACAGCGCCTCGAACGTCGGCGCGCCCACGAAACGCAGGGCGGACGCGGTCGGGATCACCCGGACCGCGTGGCCGTCCTCGCGCAGGAGCCGCAGCAGCAGCACGGCCTTGTACGCGGCGATGCCGCCGCTGACGCCGAGCAGGATCCTCATCGCGCGCTACCTCGTCGCCGCAGGGTGGCGCCGGTCGCCGACCGGCGCCGTGCCGTCAGAAGGTGATCTCGTCGCCGGGCTCGGCGACCGGCTCCGCGGCGGCCTCGGGCTTCTCCTCGACCGGGGTCGAGGTGAGCAGGCCCTCGTTGATCTCGCGCATGGCGATGGAGAGCGGCTTCTCCTGGTTGCGGGTCTCGACCAGCGGGCCCACGTTCTCGAGCAGGCCCTCGTTGAGCTGCGAGTAGTAGGCGTTGATCTGGCGGGCGCGCTGGGACGCGTACAGCACGAGGCCGTACTTCGAGTCGGTGCGCTCGAGCAGCTCGTCGATGGGCGGGTCGGTGATGCCGATGGGCTGGGCCACGGTTCCGGCCATGGGTCACACTCCAGACAAAGTTCGGTGACGGGTTCGCTGACAGCTGCGGTGACGCGATGTCAGGGGGTCAGCGGTCCATCCTACCTGCGGTCGGGCGCGGACCCCCAGCCGGTGCCCTACAGGGCGACCCGGGGTGCGGCGGACGTCACACCCATCACCCGCGCGAGCCGGTCCGTGGCGTGGGTGACGTCGTCGTTGACGATCGTCACGTCGAACTCGGCCTCGGCGGCGAGCTCGGTCCGCGCCGTGGTCAGGCGTCGCTCACGTTCCTCCGCGTCCTCCGTGCCGCGCCCGACCAGGCGCCGCACGAGCTCGGCGAAGCTCGGCGGGGCGAGGAAGACGAACTGCGCGGCGAGCCCTCTCGCCGTGACCGCCTCGCGCACCTGGCGCGCCCCCTGCAGGTCGATCTCCAGCAGGGTGGGCACGCCGGCGGCGAGATGCTCCTCGACCGGCCCCCGGGGGGTGCCGTACCGGTGCCGGCCGTGCACCACCGCCCACTCGAGCATCTCCCCCTCGGCGACCATCCGGTCGAACTCCTCGGGCGAGACGAACAGGTAGTGCACGCCGTGCACCTCGCCGGGGCGCGGCGGCCGGGTCGTCGCCGACACCGACAGCCACACCTGCGGGTAGCGGGCGCGCACGTCGGCCGAGACCGTGCCCTTGCCGACGGCCGTCGGCCCGGCCAGCACGGTCAGGCGCGCCGACGGCGCTCCCGCGTCCGCCGTGACAGGGGCCTGCTGCGGTGCCGGACTGCCGGCGGGTGGTGCGGAAATGTCAGCCAAACCTCTCGATGAGCGCCGAAGCCTGGTGCGGCCCGAGGCCGCGGACCCGGCGGGTCTCGGCGATCCCGATCTCCTCCATGATCGCCCGGGCCTTCACCTTACCGACCCCGGGGAGCGACTCGAGCAGCGAGACGACCTTGAGCTTGCCCACGACGTCGTCCTTCTGCCCCTTCTCGATCACGTCCTTGAGGGAGCCCTGGGAGTACTTCAACCGGTTCTTGATCTCCGCGCGGACGCGCCCGCTGGGCGCCACGGGCGCGATGATCCTCGGCACGCTGCTCGACGAGCTGGAGCGCCG
>NZ_JBHXAW010000337.1:0-4186 GCF_042726645.1 Isoptericola sp. NPDC060257 | reverse complement strand
GGGTACCCAGACGCGATAGATCGCGACCAGGGATGGCGTCGAAACGATTCGGCCGAACTCGGTCCCGTACGCGGGCGGACCGGCTCCTGCCGTTCCCCGCGCGCCAGCCGACGCGCGGCGTCGAACTCCTCGACCACCCCTCCGTCGGGCCGCGGCGTCAGGAGGCTGACCACCACGGCGACGAGCAGGCCGACCGCGAAGCCCGGGATGATCTCGTAGAGCGAGTCCGCGAGGGACGACCGTCCCCAGACGAACGCGACCACCGCGCCCGCGACCATCCCGGACAGCGCGCCCCAGCGCGTGAGGCGGCGCCAGTACAGGCTGAGGATGACGACGGGGCCGAAGGCGGCGCCGAAGCCCGCCCAGGCGAAACCGACCAGGTCGAGGATCGACGACGTACGGTCCAGCGCGATCACCCCGGCGACGACGGCCACCAGGAGCACGCCCGCCCGGCCCAGCATCACCTCGGCACGGTTGCTCAGGCGCAGGCCCGCCATCTTCACCAGGTCCTCGACCAGTGCGGACGACGAGACGATGAGCTGCGACGAGATCGTCGACATGATCGCCGCGAGGACCGCCGCCAGGACCAGCCCCGCGACGAGCGGGTGGAAGAGCAGCTGGGCGAGCACGAGGAAGACGGTCTCCGGGTTGTCGATCTGGAGGCCTTCGAGGTTGGCGTACGCCAGGCCGACGAGCCCGGTGGTGACGGCCCCGACCGCCGTCACGACCATCCAGCCGATGCCGATCCGGCGGCCGGCGGGCGCGTCCTGGGGGCTGCGCATCGCCATGAAGCGCACGATGATGTGCGGCTGCCCGAAGTACCCCAGGCCCCAGGCGAGCGCGGAGATCACCCCGGTGACCGACGCCCCCACGAGGAACGACAGGTGGTCGGTCCCGCTCGCGGCGTCGACCGCACGGATCCCCTCGAGGACCTCGCCCCAGCCGCCCAGCTCGATGATCGCGATCGCGGGCACCGCGACGAGGGCGGCGAGCATGAGGCAGCCCTGCGCGACGTCCGTCCACGTGGCCCCGAGGAAGCCGCCGAAGAGGGTGTACGCGAGGGTCACGCCGCCCACGACGAGCAGCCCGGTGAGGTAGTCGAAGCCGAACGAGCTCTCGAAGAACGTCCCGCCGGCCACCATGCCGGACGACACGTAGAACGTGAAGAACACGAGCACGATCACGCCGGCCGCGATGCGCAGCAGGTGCGCCGGGTCGCGCAGGCGGTTGTCGAAGAAGCTGGGGACGGTGATCGAGTTGTTCGCGACCTCGGTGTAGGCGCGGAGCCTCGGCGCCACGAACTTCCAGTTGAGCCACGCCCCGATCGTGAGCCCGACGGCGATCCAGGCCTCGACGAGGCCGGTGGCGTAGATGGCGCCGGGGAGGCCCATGAGCAGCCAGCCCGACATGTCGGAGGCTCCGGCGCTCAGCGCGGCCACGCCCGGGCGGAGCTTGCGCCCGCCGAGCATGTAGTCGTCCAGGTCGTCCGTGCGGCGGTACGCGGCGTAGCCGATACACAGCATCGCCACCAGGTACGCGACGATCGCGATCGTCTGCCAGGTCTGATCGCTCATGCGATCGATCACCCTCTCGGTCGTGTCGTGCAGCGTCTGGCGCTCGACGCGCCGACCGCCGCGTTGGTGCGCGACGGACCGGGGCCAGGTCAGGACGCGGTCGGCGCTGACCTCGCTGCTGTGCCACCCCGAGGGTGCCGAAACGACCAACGGCCCGATCCCGGGTGAGGATCGAGCCGTTGTGCCTTTCGGTGCGCCCGGAGGGATTCGAACCCCCAACCTTCTGATCCGTAGTCAGATGCTCTATCCGTTGAGCTACGGGCGCAGTCCTTGCCGGCGCTCTCGCACCGACCGACGAGAACATTACAGCCCTCGAGCCGGTTCCCCAAACCGGGGAGCCGCATCGTGATGCACGACACCGGCCGTGCCCCTTCCGAGGCAACAGAAAAGGCCCCGGGCGTTCAGCAGCCGGAGCCTTCCTGGCGGAGACGGCGGGATTTGAACCCGCGAACGGGTTGCCCCGTTACCACCTTAGCAGGGTGGCGCACTAGACCAGACTATGCGACGTCTCCTCGCGGCAACACAGCAACACCGCGGCGCCCAGACTAACCGGCGACCTTGCCCGGGGGCAAAGCCGCGCGGCGTCGTCCCCGCCACACGCCCGACCGCGCTACGGTCTGCCGCATGCTGGACGACGACGACCAGGACCACGCGCAGCGTGCCGACCAGGGCAAGGACGACCGCACGCACCCCGGCACGACCCCCGGCACGAGCGCCGGTCCACCCCCCTCCACGCCACCCGACGACGCACCGGACGACTACGACGTCCTGGTGATCGGGTCCGGGTTCGGGGGCAGCGTCGCCGCCCTCCGCCTGACGGAGAAGGGGTACCGGGTGGGCGTGCTCGAGGCCGGGCGCCGGTTCGCCGACGACGAGCTGCCGCGCACCTCGTGGGACCTGCGCCGCTTCCTGTGGGCGCCCGCGCTCGGCTGTTTCGGCATCCAGCGGATCCATCGGCTGCGGGACGTGCTGGTCCTCGCCGGCGCCGGCGTCGGCGGGGGCTCGCTCGTCTACGCCAACACGCTGTACCGGCCGCTGGACGCCTTCTGGACCGATCCCGCCTGGTCCCACGTGACCGACTGGAAGGCCGAGCTCGAGCCGTACTACGACCAGGCGGAGCGGATGCTCGGCGTCGTGGACTACCGCCGCACGACGCCCGCCGACGAGCTGATGCGCGACGTCGCCGACGACCTCGGCGTGGGGCACACCTTCCGCAAGGTACGGGTGGGCGTGTACATCGGCCAGGACGGCGACGAGCGCCCGCGCGGCGCCGGCGGTCCCGCCGTCCCCGACCCCTTCTTCGGCGGCGTCGGGCCCGACCGCAACCCGTGCCTGCACTGCGGCGAGTGCATGACCGGCTGCCGGCACAACGCGAAGAACACGCTCGTGAAGAACTACCTGCACCTCGCCGAGGGTGCGGGCGCCCGGGTGCACCCGCTGACCACCGCCACCGCCGTCGTGCCGCGGGCGGGTGGCGGGTACGAGGTGCGCACCCACCGGACGGGGCGGCGCTGGGCCGGCCGCCGCGCCTACCGGGCCCGGCAGGTCGTGCTCGCGGCCGGCACGCTCGGCACGCAGCGCCTCCTCCATGCGATGCGGGACAGCGGCGACCTGCCGCGCCTGTCCGACCGCCTCGGGCACCTCACACGCACCAACTCCGAGGCGCTGCTCGGCGCCATGCGGCCCGCCCGCCGCGGGAAGGACGGCGGGCCCGACTACTCCGAGGGCGTCGCCATCACGTCGTCGTTCTACCCGGACCCGCAGACGCACGTCGAGCCCGTCCGGTACGGGCGCGGGTCGAACGCGATGGGTCTGCTGCAGACGGTGCTCGTGGACGGCGTCGGGCCCGGGGAGGGTCCGCGCTGGCGGCGCTGGCTCGGCGAGCTGTGGCGGCAGCGCCGGCACCTGCCCACCCTGTACGACCTGCGCGGCTGGTCGCAGCGCACCGTCATCGCGCTCGTCATGCAGAGCCGCGACAACTCGCTCACCACCTTCACGCGGCGCGGCCCGCTCGGCAGGCGCCTCACCTCCCGGCAGGGCACCGGCGAGCCCAACCCCGCGTGGATCCCCGTGGCGCACGACGCCGTGCGCGCGATGGCGGACCGCATGGGCGGGCTCGCGGGGGGCAGCGCGGGCGACCCCTTCGACGTGCCGATGACCGCGCACATCCTCGGCGGGTGCACCATCGGCGAGACCCCGGAGACGGGCGTCGTCGACCCGTACCACCGCGTGCACGGCCACCCGGGCCTGCACGTGCTCGACGGGTCCGCCGTCACCGCGAACCTGGGCGTCAACCCGTCGCTGACCATCACCGCGCAGGCGGAGCGGGCGTGCGCCCTGTGGCCCAACCACGGGCAGGACGATGCCCGGCCGGCGCCCGGCGCCGGCTACGTCGTCGTGCCGCCGACGGCGCCCCTGCGACCGGTCGTCCCCGGTGCCGCGCCCGGGGCGCTGCGCCTGCCGCTCGTCGAGGTCCGGCACGGCTGAGCCGGTGCAGGAACGCACAGCGCGGGTGGGGTGCCTGGTGCCAGGCGCCCTTCACGGACCTCATGGCCATCACCGACGCCGCCGAGGCTCTGCCGGAGATCGACGAGACGCGTACGGCGGCCATG
>NZ_JBHXAW010000336.1:0-4227 GCF_042726645.1 Isoptericola sp. NPDC060257 | reverse complement strand
GCACCTCCCCCTCGTCCGTCGCGAGCGGGTCGACGACGCGCCGGCGGCCCTGCGGGTCGCCCTGCCGATGGCCGAGCGTCGGAGACCAGTCCCGCCGGCCGGTCCCCGGCAGGTGCCCCTGGTGCGGGCGGTCACCACGCGGCCGGCCGGCTCCGGCCGGGAGCGACTCCGTCGGGCCCCACAGCGCTGCCACGCGCGCGTCCTTGGCGGCGGTGCGGTTCGCCGGCGTCCCGCCCCCGGACCCTGGGGGGCCCGAGGCCGCCCGGGCGGCCTGCGCCGCGGCGTCGGCCGCGGGGCTGACGGGGTCCGGCCCGCGGAGCGACCCCCAGCGCTCGATCGACTTGCTCCACGCGTCCTGCTGGCCGACGTCGTACCCGAGGGCGCGTGCGGCGTCGCGCACCGCGGACCGTGGCCGGTAGGAGATGACGTTCGCGACCTGCGCCGCGTGCTGCCGGCCGAACTTTCCGTAGACGTGCTGGATGACCTCCTCGCGCCGCCCGGACTCGATGTCGATGTCGATGTCCGGCGGCCCGTCCCGCTCGGGCGCGAGGAAGCGCTCGAACAGCAGGCCGTGCTTCACCGCGTCGACCGCGGTGATGCCGAGCGCGTAGCAGACCGCCGAGTTGGCGGCGCTCCCGCGCCCCTGGCACAGGATGCCCTCCCGGCGGCAGAACTCCACGAGGTCGTAGACGACGAGGAAGTAGCCGGGGAAGGTCAGGTCCTCGATGACGCGCAGCTCGTGGTCGATCTGCGCCCAGGCGCGCTCGTCGCCGGGGACGCCGGGTGCGGGCCGCGGGCCGTACCGGTCGGAGGCCCCCCGCCGCACCAGCTCGCGCAGCCAGCTGGCCTCGTCGTGCCCCGCCGGCACCGGGTAGGGCGGCAGGTTCGGCGCCACCAGGCGCAGGTCGAAGGCGCACTCCGCCGCGAGTCCCGCCGCCGCGGGGACGGCCCCCGGATGGCGCCGGTGCAGGGCCCGCATCTCGGCGGCCGAGCGCAGGTGCGCGACCGGGGCACCCGGCAGCCAGCCGTCCAGGCCCTCCAGCGAGGAGCGCGCCCGCACGGCGGCGAGCGCGCCCGCCAGGTCCGCGTCGCGCGGGCGGGCGTAGTGCGCGTTCGCGGTCGCGACGACCGGCAGCCGCGCGTCGTGGGCCAGGGCGGCGAGCGCGTCGTGCAGGTCGGCGTCCCGCGGGTCGCCCGTCGCGGTGAGCTCGACGGCCACGTTGTCCCGGCCGAACGTGGCGACCAGCAGGTCGAGCTCGCGCCGTGCCGCGTCGACGCCGCCCGCGGGGGCGGTGAGCGCGCGCCGGACGGCCCCCTTGCGGCACCCGGTGAGCACGAGCCACTCCCCGCCCGCCTCGGCCCCGAGGCCCTCGAGGTCGTACCGGGCCTTGCCCTTGACCCCCGCGTCCAGGTGGGCGGTCGCGATCGCGCGGGACAGGTTGCGGTAGCCCTGGTCGCCGCGCGCCAGCACCAGCAGGTGGGTGGCGCGCGGGTCGGGGACGCCGGTGGGCGGGTCGAGGACCGGCCGGCTCCCGGCCGTGCCCGGAGCCGCGCCGGGAGTCACGGGAGCCGGCAGGTGCAGCTCGGCGCCGAAGACCGTGGGCAGCCCCACCTTCCGCGCGGCCTCCGCGAAGCGCACCACCCCGTACAGCCCGTCGTGGTCGGTCAGGGCCAGCGCCTCCAGCCCGAGGCGCGCACCCTCGGCCGCCAGCTCCTCCGGGTGCGACGCGCCGTCGAGGAAGCTGAACGCCGAGTGCGCGTGCAGCTCCGCGTACCCGCTGGTCGTGGCCCTCTCATGACGGATGCTGCGGTTCCGCTCCTGGCGCGTGCCTCGTCCCTCGACCCCCACCCTCCGCTGCACCTCCGCCTCAGTCATAGAACGCCTCCACCTGCCACACGCCGCCGGTCTGCGCCAGCAGCAGCGCCCGCCCGTCGTCGAGCACCGCCTGCAGGTAGACGCGGCGCGCTCCCCCGCCCGCCGCCCACCAGCGCTCCGCGAGCGGCCAGGGGCCCGCCCACCCCGTCACCGCGGCGACGTCCTGCGCCCCGTCCGCCCCGCGACCGCCGCCGCACGCGACGGCGGCGGGCTCGCCGCTCATCGCGAGCCGGGCGTCCACGACGACGTCGCGCCCTGCCGCGTCGAGCACCCGGGCGGGCACCGGCTCGCCCGGCAGCCCGGCGGGCGCGGGGCTGGGCAGGGCGCCCGGCCAGGGCAGCCCGGGGTCGCGGCCCGCGCCGCCCTCCGTGCCGAAGGGGACGAGCCGCACCCGGTCGCGGGGCCCGCGGCCGCCCTGCAGCTCCACCGTGAGCACGGCGTGCCCGCCGAGCAGCCCCTGCACCCGCCCGAGCGCCCGCCGGGCACGCTCGCCCTCGCCCGCGTCCGCGCCCCACAGGCCGGGCTGGTGGGTGGTCGCCGGGACGACGTCCTCCGCCGCCAGCGCCAGGTGCGCGATCGGCGCGACGACGGGGTCGTCCGCGCCGCCCCCACGCCGGGCGGACGCCGCGGTCAGCCAGCCCTCGAGCTGCCACCGCACCCGGTCGGTGATCCGCGCCGCGCTCATCCCGCCGGCCGCGGCGTCGTCCGTGCGCCACACCCGCTCCAGCACGGCCCCCTCCCCCGCCTCCCCACCGACGTCGTCCCCGCCGAGGTCGACGCCCGCGGTGCGCGCGGTGATCCGCAGCCGCCCGCAGGCCAGCCCGCGCACGGCGAGCAGGTCGTGCAGCGCGGTGGCCAGGCGGCGCGCGGCGAAGGTCGCGACGTCGACCCGCAGGGCGGGCGGGTCGAGCTCCTCCGCGACGGCCAGGTCCTCCTCGACGCGACGCCGCGCGGGCGGGCGCAGGTCCTCGCCGCGGGCGAGCCGCTGCGCCCAGGCGCCGAGGTCGCCGAAGCGCGCCTGCACGCTCGCGGCGGGCAGGGCTGCCAGGTCGCCGAGGGTGCGCAGGCCGAGCCGCCACCACAGCCCGGCCGCCTCCCGGACGGCGGCCACCCCGGCCGGGTCGCAGACGGCGTGCACCAGCTCCCCCACGGGGCGGTCGGCGAGGAACGCCGCGGAGCCTCCCGAGGGCACGACGGCGTCCTCGCGCGCGGCGAGCACCGCCGCGAGCAGACCGTCGGCGACGCCCACCTGGCTCTCGTGCCCGGTGCGCGCGGCGACGGCGCCCACCAGGGCCTGCGCCAGCGCCAGCTCGGAGCCGTGGTAGCGCGCGGCCCCGCCCGCCGGCAGCAGGAGCAGCCCCGGGCGCGCCACCTCCAGGCCCGCCACCACCGTCTCGGCCGCGAGCGCCACCGGCTCGAACTCCCGCGCGTCGCGGGCGTCGTCGGCCGCCAGCAGCGCCACCTCGGGGCACCGCTCCTGCGCCTGCCGGCGCCGCATCCCGCGCCGCACCCCTTGGGCGCGTGCGACGGCGGAGACGGCCACGACGGTGTGCCCGGCGCCCGCCCCGCCGCCCGACCGGGCGCCGAGCACCGCCGCGGGGACGTGCGCGTCCAGCCCGGCGCCGACCAGCGCCGCCACCACCGGCCAGTCCGGGACCCACAGCACGGCCGTCCGCGAGGTCGCCCCGGACGAGGTCGTCGCGGACGCCGCGGGCACAGTCTTCCCGCCCGTCATCACGCCACCCGCAGCCGGGCGGGCGCGGAGGGGCCGTGCGCCCCGGCGCCCGGGACCGTGCCCACGGCGTCGGGGCCACCGACCACCCGCTCGACCTGCAGCGGCACGTCCACCTCGATCTCGACGGGTCGGGCGGCGGCCCCGCGACCGGTGCGCCGCACGAGCAGGGTGCGGCGGCGCAGCCAGCCCGCCCCGTGGTCCACGCCGGACCAGGTGCCGCCCCGCGCGTCGAGGGTGACGTGCGCGCCGGGCCACGTCGCCTGCGCCACCAGCACCGCGCCCCGCTCCCGGGCGCGCGCGGCCAGGCGGCGCCGGTCGGAGTCGAGCAGGGCGGCGCCCGGGCCGACGACCACCACGTCCATCCCGTCGAGCAGCGCGGCGAGGGCCGCCGGCGCGTCCGGGCCCGGGGCGGGGACGAGCACGGTCCGCCCGAGCGCGACCCCGGCGTCCGCGGCCGCCAGCATCCCGACGTCCGGCGTGCCGACGAGCGCGACCCACGCGCCGGACCGTGACGCCTCGGCCAGCAGCGCGAGCAGGAGCGTCGACGAGCCGCGGACGGCGAGCACCGTGCCTGCGGCCAGCCCGCCCTCGGGCAGGAGGGGTGCCAGCCCCGGGT
>NZ_JBHXAW010000335.1:0-4252 GCF_042726645.1 Isoptericola sp. NPDC060257 | reverse complement strand
TTTCACGCTGTTTGTTTATTTGGTTTTTTTGTTGGTTTTGGTGGGTTGGTTTTTTTTTATTATTGTCCGGCCGGTGTTGAGCGCTACCTGCCGTGGGTCGATCTCACGACGGGCGGGTCGATCTCGCGGACAATGACAGGAAGGAGGGCGTCGTGACAGGTCAGGACTGGATCGAGAAGGACTTCTACTCCGCTCTCGGCGTCCCCAAGGACGCGGACGACGCGGCCATCAAGAAGGCGTACCGCAAGCTCGCGCGCCAGTACCACCCGGACCAGAACCCGGGCGACGCGTCGGCGGAGGCGAAGTTCAAGGAGATCGGCGAGGCGTACGCCGTGCTGTCCGACTCCGAGCAGCGTCAGCAGTACGACGCCGTGCGCGCCATGGCCGGCGGCGGCGCCCGCTTCGCGGCGGGCCCGGGCGGGGGCGGGGGCAACGGTTTCGAGGACGTCTTCGGCTCGATGTTCGGCGGCGGCGCCGGCCCGAACGAGCGCTATCAGCAGTACCCCCAGGGGGGCGCGGGTGGCGGAGGCTTCGAGGACATCCTCAGCTCCATGCTCGGCGGCCAGGGGGGCTTCCGCGGCGGCCGGCAGCGCGCCGGCTTCACCACGCCGCAGAAGGGCCCGGACGTCGCGGCCGAGACCACGCTGCCGTTCCGCACGGCGGTGGAGGGCGCCACCGTCGAGTTCACGGTGGACGGCCGCAAGGTCAAGACCAAGATCCCCGCCGGGGTGAACGACGGCCGCAAGCTGCGCATCCGCGGCAAGGGGCGCCCCGGTTCGGGCGGCGGCGACGCCGGCGACCTGGTGGTCACCGTGCACGTCGCGCCGCACCCCGTGTTCACGCTCGACGGCGCGAACCTGCGCATGACGGTCCCCGTGACGTTCGCGGAGGCCGCGCTGGGCACGACGGTCGAGGTGCCGACGCTCGACGGGCACACCGTGAAGCTCAAGGTGCCGGCGGGCACGCCTACCGGGCGGGTGCTGCGGGTCAAGGGCCGCGGCGTCAAGAACGCCAAGACTCAGGGTGACCTGCTCGTCACGGTCCAGGTGGCCGTGCCGCAGAAGCTCAGCAAGAAGGCGAAGGAGGCGCTCGAGGCGTTCGCCGCCGAGAGCGACCACGAGGACGTGCGGGCGGGGCTCGCGCAGCGCGCGGCGGAATGACGCCGCGGCGGCGCGCGGGGCGACCGGCCCGGGGCGGCACCGAGGAGCGGCACCGAGCGAGGAGGTAGCGATGGTCACCGAGGACGCGCCGGTGCTGACCGTGTCGCAGGCGGCCCGGCTCGCGGGCATGCACCCGCAGACGCTCCGGCAGTACGACCGCCTCGGGCTGGTCACGCCGCGCCGCACCGCCGGCCGTGGCCGCCGCTACTCGCAGCGGGACGTCGCACGACTGCTCGAGGTGCAGCGCCTCGCGCAGGTGGAGGGCATCAACCTCGCCGGGATCCGGCGCATCCTCGACCTCCAGGAGCACGTCGCCCAGCTCGAGGGCCGACTCGCGGCGCTCGCCATGCAGCCGCCCGGCGGCTGGGTGTTCACGGCAGGCACGACGGGCGACGTCGTCGTCGTGCGCCGCGGCCAGCGCGTGCGCCGCGCGGAGCGGGCCGACCTCGAGGCCGAGGAGGGCGCGCTGGTGCTGTGGCGCCCGCACCGCCGCGGCTGACGACTTTCCGCAACGCAATTCTTCGCTAATTCGCGAGGCAATGGGTAAGGCATTCCTTATTTGACCAGTCGTGAATTCGATCGCGCATTCACTGTGCAATTCCGTGCGAGAGGAATATCGTGGTCGAAGGCGGCGAGAGCCGGCGTCGAGCGGCGAGGAGCGCACCATGAGCACGCTGATGGAGATGCCCGAGGTCACCGAGTGCACGGTCGAGGGCTGCGGCTACAACCACGACCACGGCTGCCACGCCGGGGCGGTGACGATCGCGGGGCACAGCGGCGACGCGGCGTGCGCCACGTTCATCCCGCTGAGCTCCAAGGGCGGCCTCGAGAAGGTCGTCGCCCACGTGGGCGCCTGCCAGCGCGGCGACTGCGTCCACAACACCGACCTCGAGTGCGCGGCGTCGGCCATCCGCGTCGGCCCCGGCCCCGACGACGAGAGCCACGCCGACTGCCTCACGTACGCGCAGCACTGACCCGACCCCCGGGACGTCCCCGGGGCGGCTACCGGGCCAGTTGCGTCAGGAGCTCGACGGCGGCGGCGTGCGACGTCGGGAGGCGCTCCACCCATACCCGGGTGGGGCGCCTCAGCACGTCTCCGAGGCCCATGAGCGCGGCGTTGCGCTCCACCACCCCGCGGGTGGCCTTGGCCAGGTCGGGCACCCCCGTGTCGCGCCGCGCGAGCACCGTGAACACGCCGTCCGTGAGGGCGGCCATCGGATGGCCCTCCCCGAAGACCTGCTCGAGGGCGCGCCCGACGGTCGCGGAGCGCGCGGCGCGGTCCCACGGGGCAAGGCCGTCGACGGCGACGTCCACGACGACGAGGCAGTGCGTGTCCGGCACGCCCTGGTCCGCGCCGACGGCGGCGCCGTAGGTCTCCCGCAGCCGCTCGGCCAGGTACTCGCGGGTGGGCAGCCCCGAGCTGGGGTCGCGCAGAGCGCCGAGCGCCGGCTCCGCGTCGCGGCCTCGCACCCACCCGACGGCGACCGCGCGGATCGCGTCGGGGTCCGGCGGGTGGTGGGCGGAGCGGTACAGGCACTCGACGTCGTCCAGCGTCTCGCCCAGGCCGACGCCGGCCCGCCCGCGCGCGGCGCCTAGCCGGTGCGCGGCGGCGTGGGGGGAGCGGCCGTCGTCGAAGGCCTCGACAAGGGCGTCGACGGCGGGGTGGTACCAGTCGTCAGGACGCAGCCACACCTCGGCGAGGCTCGTCGCACGCCAGCGGTCGATCACGTCCGGGACGTGCTCGGGTGCGTCGTGCTCGGGCGCATCGTTCTCGGGCGCGCCGCGGGGGCCGCTCGTGGACCGGTTCATGATGATGGGACCGCCATGGGCAGCCATCATGACGCAGTTGTCCGCCACTTTCATCGGTAGGTGCCCCGGGATAGCCCTCTCCGCTGCCCGAGGCACGGAAAACTGCGGAAATCCTGCGCTGTTCCTGGGGAATTTCACCCCGGAGGACGAGGCGGGGAGCACGTAGAGTACGGGAGTCTGCGCGGTTGGGCGCGCAGTGCAGCCAGAGCGAGGTCGGCCATGACGGACGTCTACGTGGGGTCAGACGACTCGGCGCGCAGCGACGCCGAGCTGATCCTCGACGTGCGCGGCGGCGACCTCGAGGCGTTCGGGGCCCTCTACACCCGGCACGTCCCGGCGGCGCGGGCCGTGGCCCGGCAGTACGTCCGGTCGTCGGCCGACGCGGACGACCTCGTGTCCGAGGCGTTCCACCGCGTGCTCGACGTGCTGCAGCACGGCGGCGGCCCGGACGCGACCTTCCGCGCCTACCTGCTCACCGTGGTGCGGCGCCTCGCCGCCGACCTCGCGCGGGGCGTGAAGCGCACCCGCCCGACGTCCGACGACGGCACGTTCGAGGCCGCGCTCGGCCTCGTGGACCCCACCGACGTCGCCACGTTCGAGGGCTTCGAGCACTCCGTGGTGAAGAACGCCTACCAGGCGCTGCCGGAGCGCTGGCAAGCCGTGCTCTGGTACACGGAGATCGAAGGGCGTGCGCCGGCGGAGGTGGCCCCGATCCTCGGGCTGACGCCCAACGGCGTGTCCGCGCTCGCCTACCGGGCTCGCGAAGGGCTGCGGGTCGGCTACCTGCAGGAGCACCTCACGCACGCGCCCACCGACGGCTGCCGCGTCGTGAACCCGCTGCTCGGCGCCTACGTGCGGGGCGGGCTCGCCCGGCGCGAGGTCGCGAAGGTCGACGCGCACCTCGAGACCTGCGGGGAGTGCCGGTCCCTCGTGCTCGAGCTCGGGGACATCGCGCACGGCATGCGGGCGGTCGTGGCGCCGCTGGTCGTCGGGCTCGCGGGGCTCGCCGTGGTCGGCGCGCTCCCCATCGGGGGCGCGCTGGGCGGTGCCTTCAGCGGGTCCGTCGCGGCGGGGAGCGTCGGGGCCGGCAGCGCCACGGGTGCCGTCGGTGCCGGGAGCGCGGGGAGCGTCGGCGCCGTCGCGGGCACCAGCACCGCCGCGTCGAGCTCGGTCGGCGCCGGCGCGGTCGGGGGCGCGAGCATCACCGGCGGCGCAGGCGTCACGAGCAGCGCCGCCGCCGGGACGACGGCGGCCGCGACGGCCGGCACGACGGCGGCCGGGAC
>NZ_JBHXAW010000334.1:0-4261 GCF_042726645.1 Isoptericola sp. NPDC060257 | reverse complement strand
CCGGTACCCCTTGCCGTGCCCGAGCCCCTCGGCGCCCGCGTAGTGGGCGTCACGCAGGTGCGGAGGGACGACCCCTACCTTCCCCGCCCGCACGTCCGCGAGCGCCGCGTCGATCCCCTGGTACGCCCGGTTGGACTTCGGCGCGGTCGCCAGGTGCACGACCGCCTCCGCGAGGACGATCCGCCCCTCGGGCATCCCGATGAGCTGGACGGCCTGCGCCGCCGCCACCGCGGTCTGCAGGGCGGACGGGTCGGCCATGCCGACGTCCTCCGCCGCGGAGATCACGAGACGCCGCGCGATGAAGCGCGGGTCCTCGCCCGCGGCCACCATCCGGGCCAGGTAGTGCAGGGCGGCGTCCACGTCCGAGCCCCGGATCGACTTGATGAACGCCGAGACGACGTCGTAGTGCTGGTCACCGTCGCGGTCGTACCGCACGGCGGCGACGTCGACGGCGCGCTCGACCGTGTCGAGGTCCACGGCGACCGGGTCCCCGGGCGTGCGGCCGGGGACCGCGTCGGCGAGGGCCGCGCCGGCGGCGGCCTCCAGGATGGTCAGGGCCTTGCGCGCGTCCCCGCCCGCCATGCGCACGAGCTGGTCCTCGGCCTCGTCCGTCAGCTCGACGGCGCCGTCCAGGCCGCGCTCGTCCGCGACGGCGCGGCGCACGAGGGCCCGGACGTCGTCGCCGGTGAGCGGCTTGAGCGTGAGGAGCAGGGACCGGCTCAGCAGCGGGGAGTTGACCGAGAACGACGGGTTCTCCGTGGTGGCGGCCACCAGCGTCACCCAGCGGTTCTCGACGCTCGGCAGCAGCGCGTCCTGCTGCGTCTTGGAGAACCGGTGCACCTCGTCGATGAAGAGGACGGTCTCCTCGCCGCCCGTGGCGAGACGCCGCCGGGCGTCCTCGACGACCTGGCGCACCTCCTTCACGCCGGCGGTGACCGCGGAGAGCTCGACGAACCGCCGCCCGGAGACCGTCGCGACGAGGTACGCCAGCGTGGTCTTGCCCACGCCTGGCGGCCCCCACAGGATCACGGACCCCGGGGCGGCACGGCGCGCTGACTCGTCGTCCGGCTCCACCAGTCGGCGCAGCGGCGATCCCGGCACGAGCAGGTGCGCCTGGCCCGCGACCTCGTCGAGGGCGGCCGGCCGCATGCGCACGGCCAGGGGGGCGCTCGGGCCGCTGCGGCCGGTCGCCGGCGTGCCGCGGGTGCCGGTGAGCGCGGCGTCGAACAGGTCCATGCGGTCCAGCCTACGGAGCGCCACCCACGCCCCGGGCCCGCGTCACGGCTCGGGGGCTGTGATGTAGCGCTCGACGGTCGGGGCGAGCCAGGCGACGACGTCCGCGCGGGACATCTCGGCCGCGGGCCCGAACTTCAGCACGTACCGCAGCAGCGCCATCCCGAGGATCTGCGACGCGACCAGCGTCGCGCGGCGGGGCGCGTCGGCGGGGTCGCGGCCGAAGCGCTCGGCGGCGGGGACGAGCTGGTCCCGGAAGACGCCGCGCAGGCGCTCGGCGCCCGCCGGGTCGGTGACGCCGACGCGCAGCAGCGTGACGAGCACGCCGTCGCGCTCCCACAGCTCCAGGAAGTGCGTGACCAGCACGCGGCCGAGGTCGTCGGCGGGGATCCGCGCGGGGTCGGGGATGTCGAGGGCCACGTCCACCACCCGCGCGAAGAGGCCCTCCTTGGAGCCGAAGTAGCGGATGACCATCGAGGGGTCGATGCCCGCCTGGCCGGCGATGGCCCGCACCGTCGCGCCGTCGTAGCCGTCCTCGGCGAACCGGTCCCGCGCGGCCTCGAGGATCGCGGCGCGGGTGGCGTCCGAGCGCCGGGGTGCGGGGGTGACCTCCATGCCGGGAGCATATGCCAACACCTGTTGACCTCGCGGGCCGACGGGCCTACCGTCGAACATGCCAACGCTTGTTGACCTCGGGAGGGACCATGAGCGCGCGCAACAGGACGACACCGGACTCGGTGGCGGACGTGGTGGCGGACGTGGTGGTGGTCGGGGCCGGGCCCACCGGGCTGCTCCTCGCCGGCGACCTCGCCACGGCGGGGGCGCGCGTGACCGTCCTCGAGAAGCGGCCGGCGGGCCTGAGCAACCTCACCCGCGCGTTCGCGGTGCACGCGCGCAGCCTCGAGGCGCTCGACGCGCGCGGGCTGGCGGACGAGCTGCTCGCCACCGGTCGGCGGGTGCGGAGCATCCGGGTGTTCGGGCGGGCCGACGTGCGCCTCGACACGCTGCCCGGTCGGTTCCCGTTCGTGCTCGTCACGCCGCAGTACGAGGTGGAGCGGCTGCTGCGCCGGCGGGCGGAGGAGGCGGGCGCCCTGTTCCGGCACGGGATGCGCGTCGCCGACGTGGGCCAGGACGACGCCGGGGCCTCCGTGCTGGCGGTCGACGAGACCGGCGACGGGGCCGGCCACGAGGGAGGCGACGAGGCTGCCGGCGCCCCGGTCCGGTTCCGCGCGGCGTGGGTCGTCGGTACGGACGGCGTGCGCTCGACGGTGCGCCGGGCGGCGGGCCTGCCGTTCCCCGGGGAGACGGTGATCCGCGCGATGGTGCTGGCCGACGTCCGCCTCGCCCGGCCCCCGCAGGACGCGCTCACCGTGGCGTCGTCCGGGGGTGCGCTCGGCTTCCTCGCCCCGTTCGGCGACGACTGGTACCGGTTCATCGGCTGGGACGAGGCGCTCGACCCCGGCCACGAGGGGCCCGTGGACCTCGACGAGGTGCGCGCCGTCGCGCGGGCGACGCTCGGCGACGACCACGGCATGGCGGAGCTGCGGTTCGCCACCCGGTTCGCCGCCGACGAGCGCCAGGTGCCGCGGTACCGGGTGGGGCGCGTGCTGCTCGCGGGCGACGCCGCGCACGTGCACAGCCCGGCGGGCGGGCTCGGCATGAACACGGGGCTGCAGGACGCCGCGAACCTGTCGTGGCGCCTCGCCGCCGTGGTGCGCGGCGCCGACGACGCGCTGCTCGACGGGTACTCGGCGGAGCGCCACCCGGTGGGTGCCCAGGTACTGCGCGCGAGCGGGACCCTGCTGCGGCTCGCCACCCGCCCGGGACCGGCCGCAGCCGCCCTGCGCGCGGCGGGCGCCACCCTCCTGTCCCGCGCGGCGCCCGTGCGCCGCCGGGCCGCGGGCGTGGTGTCGGCGCTCGGCGTGCGCTACCCGGCACCGCCCGGGGCGCACCCCGCCGCCGGGCGCCGCGTGCCCGACCTGCCGCTGGTCGCGGGACCCTCGGGGTCGCGCCTCGCCGAGGCCCTGCGCGAGGGGCGCTTCGTGCTCGTCGGGCCCGCGGAGGGCGCCCCTGCGGAGGTCCCGCCGGGACCCGGCGAGCTCGACGTCGCCGAGCGGGTGGTCGTGCGGCGCGCGGACGGCCGCGACCCGACGCTGCTCGTGCGCCCCGACGGCTACCTCGCCGACGCCCGGGGGCCGACGACGACGTCAGGGGCGTGAGCTCTCGAACTCCTGACCCAGGACGTACCCCAGCCGCCGGTACACGCTGCGAGCGGCGACGTTGTGGGCGTAGGCGCCGAGGGTGACCATCGACGCCTCAGCGACGCCTGCGCGGGTCGCCGAGGCCGTCACGGCCGCCCCGATCCCCCGGCCCCGCCACGCCGGGTCCGTCCCGATCGACCCCAGGGTCCACGGCCTCCCCGGCACACGGCGCGACGCGCCCGCCACGGCGCGCACGACGCCGTCGTCGTCCCGCCAGCCCCACCAACGGGACCGTGGCTCGCCCACGGGCAGCTCGCCGTCCGGGTTCGCGACCGCGAGGCAGGAGGCCGCCTCGGCGCGTCCGGCGTCGCCCAGCAGCTCGCCGACCCGCTCCTCACCCGTGACGACGGCGGGCGGTTCCGTGACGGCGTACCAGTCCCAGGCGTCGAACGGCGGGTGGTCGAACGGCGCGGGGACGACGACGCCGTCGCGCGCGCCGAGCGCCGACACCGCGGCGTAGGTGCCGCGCGGCATGGACGCCCGCACGACGGGCCCCAGCCCGTCGGGGCGCAGCTCCGCCTCCGCGGCGAGGAGCAGGCGTGCCGCACCCTCGGCGCCCCCCACGGCCAGCAGGCTGACCCCGGTCGCGTCGTGGTCGACGGCCAGCGGGCGGCCGCCGTCGATCCGCTCGCGCCAGCGCAGCCGCACGAGGAACGCGTCGTCGTCGTGCCAGACGTGGCTGGCGTCCCACCCGCCGTGGGCGGCCTCGGCGACCACCACGGGGTGGTGCGCCCAGCGGGGAGGCACGCTCGCCCCGGCCACCTGGG